>CAZLNF010000111.1:0-6170 GCA_964560885.1 uncultured Actinomyces sp.
GCCGCGCCACGGCATGCCGTCCTTCCCGCAGTTGCTCACGGCGATCACCGAGTCGTGGCGGGATCGTCGCGACGAGGTCGCGGGTGCCGCCGACCGCATCACGAAGGCGCTCACCGAGCGCGAGCGTGCGGTGGCATCGGACGGCACTCCACCATCGGCTGCCGACCTGGATGTCGCCGTCACGGCCCTGCGCCAGTCGTATGACACTGCGCGCGGAGGCTTCGGTCGCGCGCCGAAGTTCCCGCCGTCGATGGTGCTGGAGTTCCTCCTCCGGCACGCCGCTCGGACCGGCAGCCCGGAGAGCCTCGCCATGGTGCAGGGCACCTGCGAGGCGATGGCGCGCGGTGGGATCTACGACCAGCTTGGCGGCGGCTTCGCGCGCTACTCGGTCGACGATGCCTGGGTCGTGCCGCACTTCGAGAAGATGCTCTACGACAACGCCCTGCTCCTGCGCGTCTACCTCCACTGGTGGCGCGCGACCGGCGACCCGCTTGCCGAGCGCATCGTCCGCGAGACCGCCGACTTCCTCCTCCGCGATATGCGCACCCCGGAGGGCGGCTTCGCTGCCGCGTGGGATGCCGACAGCGAGGGAGTGGAGGGCAAGTTCTACGCGTGGACGCCGGAGCAACTCGTCGAGGTGCTCGGCGAGGATGACGGTCGCTGGGCCGCAGCGCTGCTCGAGGTCACGCCTGCCGGCACCTTCGAGCACGGCGCGTCGACCCTGCAGATGCTGCGCGACCCCGACGATGCCGAGCGCTGGGCTCGCGTCCGCAAGCAGCTCTTCGACGCGCGGGCACTGCGCGTGCCGCCGGGCCGCGATGACAAGGTCGTGGCGGCGTGGAATGGCCTCACCATCGCCGCGCTCGCCGAGGCGGGTGCGCTCCTGGACGAGCCGGAATGGGTCGACGCTGCCCGCGGCGCTGCTGATCTGCTCCTCGCCGTGCACCTCGGGGCAGGGCAGCCCGACAGGGACGGCTTGGCCGGCCCGCCGGGCCAGGAGGGCGATCGACTCGTGCGCACATCGCGTGACGGCCGCGCAGGCACTTCCGATGGGGTGCTCGAGGACTACGCCGACGTCGCGGAGGGCTTCCTCGCGCTCTACGCCGTGACGGGTGAGGAGGAGTGGCTCGCCTTCGCGGGCATCATGCTCGATGTCGTGCTCGCACACTTCTCCGACGGGGAAGGTGGCTTCTACGACACCGCCGATGACGCCGAGCAGCTCGTGCTGCGTCCCCGCGATCCCTCCGACAACGCCGTGCCGTCAGGCTGGCTTGCCGCGGCACAGGCGCTGCTCACCTATGCGGCGTACACCGGAGTGGTCGAGCATCGCGCTGCAGCGGAGCGCGCCCTGGGCATCACGACGGCCTTCGCCGCGCGCGCACCGCGTGGCGTGGGCTGGGGCCTCGCCGCCGTGGAGGCCCTGCTCGACGGGCCGCGCGAGGTCGCGGTGCTCGGCCCTGCGGACGAGCCGCGCACCCGCGACCTGCACCGGGTCGCCCTCATGGGCACCGCTCCCGGCCTTGTCGTCGCGGTGGGCCCGGTCGGCTCCGACGTACCCCTCCTGCGCGACCGTCCGCTCGTCGACGGTGGCCCCGCCGCCTACGTGTGCCGGCAGTTCACCTGCGAGGCGCCCGTGACCACCGCGGCAGACCTCAAGGCTCGCGTCGGGCCCCACTTCGGGTCGCGGCCGGACTAGCCTGTCGGGGTGGGCCTGACCGACGTCATCTACGGCGCGTACGAGCGCCGGCTGCTGCGTCAGATCCCTCCCGCCCGCCGTCCTCGTCACGTCGGGGTCATCCTCGACGGCAACCGTCGCTGGGCCACGAGCCAGGGCTCGGCCTCCGATGTCGGCCACCGCGCGGGCGCCGCCAAGATCGTGGAGTTCCTCGGCTGGTGCGAGGAGGCCGACGTCGAGGTCGTCACGCTGTGGCTCCTCTCCACCGACAACCTCACGCGACCTGAAGCCGAGCTGCAGGCGCTCCAGGCGATCATCGAGGAGACCGTGACGGGTCTCGCGGAGACCGGTCGCTGGCGCATTCACCCCGTGGGCGCGCTCGATCTGCTGCCCGATCGCACGGCACGACTGCTCAAGCAGGCAGCAGAGTCGACCGTCGACACCGATGGCATCCTCGTCAACGTCGCGGTGGGATACGGCGGTCGCCGCGAAGTCGTCGACGCCGTGCGCTCACTGCTCACCGAGCACGCCAAGGAGGGCACGTCGGTCGAGGACATCGCGCAGATGCTCGACGTCGAGCACATCGCTGAGCACCTCTACACCCGGGGCCAACCCGATCCTGACCTCGTCATCCGCACATCGGGGGAGCAGCGCCTCTCGGGGTTCCTGCTCTGGCAGAGCGCCCACTCGGAGTTCTACTTCTGCGAGGCCTACTGGCCCGACTTCCGGCATGTCGACTTCCTTCGCGCGATGCGCGCCTACGCGGCCCGGCAGCGTCGCTACGGCGTGTGATCACACGCGCCTCGGATTTCACTTTTCTTCACCTGAGTCCCCGGCGTGTTGCCCGGGGCCGTGGGGATCGCCGCCCTAATGTCCGGCGTACGGGCTGGCAACGGGCCGGTCCTTGACCGCGGGATTCCGCGCGCGGGGTCCCGCCGAGGAGACTTCGTGGCCGCTGCGCGTAGCCGCTCCCGCAAGCCCGCTTGTCGCACTTTCGTCCTCGACACCTCCGTCCTGCTGTCGGATCCGCACGCCCTGCTGCGCTTCGACGAGCACGAGGTGGTCATCCCCGTCGTGGTGGTGACCGAGCTCGAGGCCAAGCGCACGCACCCCGAGCTGGGCTACTTCGCCCGTGCCGCGCTGCGGCTGCTCGATGACCTGCGGGTGAGTCACGGGCGTCTCGACGAGCCGATCCCCGTGGGCGATGCGGGCGGCAGCATCCGCGTGGAGCTCAACCACACCGACGTCTCACTGCTGCCCAGTGGCCTCTTGCTCGGCGACAACGACACGCGCATCCTCGCCGTAGCCCGCAATCTCGCGGCCGACGGCCACGACGTCGTCCTCGTGAGCAAGGACCTGCCCATGCGGGTCAAGGCCTCCTCCCTGGGGCTCACCGCCGAGGAGTATCAGGCCGAGCTCGTCGTCGAGTCCGGATGGACCGGCATGGCCGAGGTCGACGTAGCCGCAGACCTGCTGGATGCGCTCTACGACGAGACCGTCATCGACCTCGATGCGGCACGCGACATGCCCTGCCACACGGGCCTCGTCCTGGTCTCCGACCGGGGGAGCGCGCTGGGCCGCGTGACTCCGGAGAAGCGCGTGCGGCTCGTGCGGGGCGACCGCGAAGCCTTCGGCCTGCACGGCCGCAGCGCGGAGCAGCGCATCGCCCTCGACATCCTCCTCGACCCCGAGATCGGGATCGTGTCCCTCGGCGGCCGGGCCGGCACAGGCAAGAGCGCCCTGGCCCTGTGCGCGGGCCTCGAGGCGGTGCTCGAGCGCCGCCAGCATCGCAAGGTCGTGGTCTTCCGACCCCTCTACGCCGTGGGGGGTCAGGATCTGGGCTATCTCCCGGGCACCGAGAACGAGAAGATGTCGCCCTGGGCCCAGGCGGTCTTCGACACCCTCGGGGCGGTGACCACCTCCGAGGTCGTCGAAGAGGTGCTTGACCGGGGCATGTTGGAGGTCCTCCCGCTCACCCACATCCGGGGTCGCTCGCTCCACGATGCCTTCGTCATCGTCGATGAGGCGCAGTCCCTGGAGCGCAATGTCCTCCTCACCGTCCTCTCCCGGATCGGCCGCGACTCCCGTGTCGTCCTCACCCACGACGTCGCCCAGCGCGACAACCTCCGCGTGGGCCGCCACGACGGGGTCGTCGCGGTCGTCGAGAAGCTCAAGGGCCACCCGCTCTTCGCCCACGTGACCCTCACTCGGTCAGAGCGCTCGCCGATCGCGGCCCTAGTCACCGAGATGCTCGAGGAATTGCCCGTGTGAGGTGGATCACGCTTCCGCCCCCGTAAAATCGCGACAACACGCCCGAAAAAGGCGATTTGTCCACTAGTTATCCACAGGCAGGCCGTTATCTGGGCGTGACATTTCCGGATTCGTTGGGCACGGTAGACCGGTGCTGACCAGACAAGGACCTGCCCGCCGAGCCCTCGCCGCTGTCCTCGCGACCGCGGTCCTGGCTGCTCCGGTCGCCCTCGTCGCGCCGGCCGCGATGGCCTCACCGCGCGCCGAGGAGCCGCCACCCAACGAGCGCGCCCCGCGCGTGCCCGATGCCCCGGACCTGGGGGATGCGCCGTGGACCAGCCCCGAGGCCAGGGACATGGTCGGCTACCGGCTGAGCACCTACACCGGCAAGTTCTACGACAAGCGTTTCGAGCAGTACCGCCTGTGCGTGATCCAGCGCGAGAGCGGCGGCCGCTACGGCGAGAGCTCCTCGGCCCACATTGGTGCCTACCAGTTCTCCTACAGCCTGGCCGCCTCTGCCCTGCGGGCCATGCGTTCTGAGATCGAGTCGACCTACGGGCGCCCGGGCCTCGCCGCCCTGGACCGCCTCGACGGCAAGCCGATGTACACCTGGAACCGCTTCTGGCAGGACGCCGCCTTCTGGACGACCTTCGACGGCGGCCGAGGCTGGTCCCACTGGTCGAGCCAGTGGGGGGCCAGCTGGAACTGCGACCACAGCCCCAACGCGGAGAGCGGGTGGCCCAGCCCCAGCCGCTACCACTACGCACCGCTCGAGCGCGGTGGTCAGGGCCGCGGGACCCAAGATCAGGTGGCCGAGCCCACGACCCGCGCCACCCCGGAGAGCAATCTCGCCCAGGCCCGTGCCTTCATTCGTGACCGCTACGGCTGGAAGTACCCGGAGTTCCGTGCGCTCAAGGCGATGTGGTGGCGCGAGAGCAACTGGCGCCATGACGTCATCAACAACCACCCCAACGGCCCGTGGTACGGCCTGGGTCAGGTCAACGGCGGCTTCATCGCCAGCCGGGGTTACACGATCCAGGAGTACATGAAGTCGCCGCTGGCCCAGATCAAGGTGGGTGCGGCGTACATCAAGGAGCGCTACGGCTCGCCTACGAAGGCGTGGGCCTTCTGGCAGTCCAACGGCTGGTACTAGCCGAGTCAGCCTGAATCGGCGGGTGGGCCCACCTGGATGGTCCGTGCGACCGGCCTGAGGGTCTCCGCGAAGAAGTCATTGCCCTTGTCATCGACGACGACGAAGGCCGGGAAGTCGACGACATCGATCTTCCACACCGCCTCCATGCCCAGCTCGGGGAAGTCGATGACCTCCACGGACCGGATGTTGTCCTGCGCGAGGATGGCAGCGGGGCCGTCGATGGACCCGAGGTAGAAGCCGCCGTTGTCCTGGCAGGCCTTGGTCACGGCGCCGCTGCGGTTGCCCTTGGCGAGCATGACGAAGGATCCGCCGGCCTTCTGGAACTGGTCGACGTAGGCGTCCATGCGCCCCGCCGTGGTCGGGCCGAAGGAGCCTGACGGCATCCCCTCGGGAGTCTTGGCCGGCCCGGCGTAGTAGACGGCATGGTCGCGCAGGTACTGCGGCATGGGCTCGCCGCGATCGAGCATCTCCTTGATGCGCGCATGCGCGATGTCGCGCGCAACGACGAGCGGCCCGGTCAGGGCCACGCGCGTCTTCACGGGCAGGGCGGTGAGCTGCCGCCGGATGTCGTCCATGGGCTGGGTGAGGTCGATGCGTACGACGTCGCCGTCGTCCTCGTGCTCGACATCGGGAAGGTAGTGCGCGGGATCGCGCTCGAGTTGCTCGAGGAAGGCACCCTCCGGTGTGATGCGCGCGAGTGCCTGGCGGTCCGCCGAGCACGAGACGGCGATGGCGACAGGCAGCGAGGCGCCATGGCGGGGAAGTCGGATGACGCGCACGTCGTGGCAGAAGTACTTGCCGCCAAACTGCGCCCCGATGCCGAAGCCGCGGGTGAGATCGAGGACCTCTGCCTCCATCTCGAGGTCGCGGAAGCCATGTGCGTCCATGCTTCCGTGCACGGGAAGGGTGTCGAGGTAGCGAGCGCTCGCCAGCTTGGCCACCTTGAGGGCGTACTCCGCGCTGGTGCCGCCGACCACGATCGCGAGGTGGTACGGCGGGCATGCGGCGGTGCCCAGCGAGCGCAGCGCGGTGTCGAGGAATTCCCGGAAGCGCGAGGGGTTGAGCAGCGCTTTGGTCTCCTGGAAGAGGAAG
>CAZLNF010000112.1:0-6162 GCA_964560885.1 uncultured Actinomyces sp.
GAGCAGGTGCCGCTCGCGGAGCTGCGCGCCCGCTAGCGCGCGCGGGCGATGATCTCGAGTAGCGAGGGAAGCGCCTCCGCGAAGGGCCGGAAGAGGGGCAGGTCATCGAGCTCGTCGATGGCCCACCACGCAGCCTCGTCGTTCTCGGGGGAGAGCGTCGCGTCGTAGTGGGGTCGATCATCGACCAGGGCGCAGCAGGTGTGATAGCTCCACAGGCCCTGCTGAACCACCACCTCGTGGATCCCGGCCAGACGCCAGCCCGTGGGCACGGCGCCGATCTCCTCGTCGAATTCGCGCAGTGCTGCCTCGACAGGCGCCTCGTGCTCGTCGATGGCCCCGCCGGGCACCGACCACTCGCCGTTGCCCCCGTGCACCCAGTGCGCGCGGCGTGCCAGCAGGATGCGATCGGTCGAACCTTCGCGGTGGCACAGAAGCATTCCCGCGGCACCGAAACGACCCCAGACGACGCGACCGGAGTCGAGCGTCACCCAGCCATCACCGGAACCGGGTCGACTGATGAGGGTCACGTGGTCATTGTGGCAAAGAGGTCGGGTGGTGGCGACTCTGCGACCTGCTCTTGATCAGTGGCCACCGTTTGCCTTGTAGCGATCCCAGGACTCGTTGATCTCCTGCTCGGCTTCCTCGCGACCCGTCCAGGTCGCACCCTCGACAGACTTGCCGGGCTCCAGGTCCTTGTAGACCTCGAAGAAGTGCTGGATCTCGAGTCGGTCGAACTCCGACACGTGATAGATGTCGCGGACGTGCTCCACGCGCGGATCGCCCGCGGGCACGCAGAGCACCTTGTCGTCGCCACCTGCCTCGTCGGTCATGCGGAACATCCCGACAGCGCGGCAGCGGATCACGACTCCGGGGAATGTCGGCTCCTGCACCAGCACGAGTGCATCGAGCGGATCACCGTCGAGTCCGAGTGTGTCGTCAACGAAGCCGTAGTCGTGCGGATAGCGCGTCGACGTGAAGAGCATGCGATCCAAGCGGATCCGCCCCGTGCGATGGTCCATCTCGTACTTGTTGCGGCTTCCGGAGGGGATCTCGATGGTGACGTCGAATTCCAGTGGCTGGGGTGTCACGTGACCTCCTCGACGGGTGACCTGACCTAGTCTTCCTCATGGCGTGCCCGCTCAGTGGCCGCATCTGCCTTCTGGGAGGAGTCGCATGCGTCGCACGTGGCTTCCCCTCATGGCTCTCGTGGTCGCGGCCGTGGCTGTGCCGGCGTACGCCGCTCCTCAATCCGCGCCCGCCGGACCGGCCGAGGTCGTGCTCGCGCTGCCGCAGGACTCCGCGGAGGGGGCGCCTGATGCGCTGGCCGGCGTACTAGACCCACTCCTCGACGATCAATCCCTGGGCGGGTCCGTGGGTGCGATCGTGCTCGATGTCGCGACAGGCGCGGTCCTCTATCAGCGCGAGGCAGCCATGCCGCGATCACTCGCATCGAATCAGAAGGTCTTCACTGCCCTCGCGATCCTCGACGCGTTGGGACCTGAGGCCCGCATCGAGACCCCGGTCACCTGGGATGCGGCCACGTCCACCCTGACCTTGGTCGGAGCTGGCGACCCGACTCTGGCCTCCGTCGCCGCGGCGGGGTCATCCCTCGCGGACCTCGCCGATCAGGTGGCGGGTCAGGTGCCCTCCGACGTATCGCTGCGCTACGACACCAGCCTCTTCGACGGGCCCGGCATCGCACCCGGGTGGTCGCCCGACTATCCCGCGCTCGGCATCGCCGCCCCGGTCTCCCCGCTCGTCGTCGACAGGTCTCGTATTGGCGGGGGCGAGGCGCGGCAGCCCGATCCTGCGCGGGCAGCCGCGGACACCTTCGCCGCGCTCCTGGCTGACCGAGGCGTCACCGTCTCCGACATCGAGGAGGGGTCGGCCTCGGGTCAGGTGATCGCCACCACGGCCTCCGAGCCGCTGGCCACCATGGTCGAGACGATGCTCACCGAGTCCGACAACGACATGTCGGAGATCCTCAGTCACCTCGCCGGAGCCGAGTTGACCGGAGCGGGCTCCTTCGCCAGCAGCGGGGAAGCGATCCTCGCCACGCTCCAGTCCATGGGCGTCCCGGTGAGCGGCGTGGAGTTCGTCGACGGCAGCGGACTGTCCTACGAGGACGTCTCCTCGCCGCTCACGCTCGCGAGCGCCATCGCCATGAGTGCCGGGGCCAACGCCCCGTCGTGGACGTGGCCGGTCGTCCTCGGCCTGCCGGTGGCTGGTCTCACGGGCACGCTGGCGGACCGTTTCGTCGGCTCCGACACTCGCGCGGCCGCGGGGTTCGTGCGGGCCAAGACGGGCACGCTCATCGGCGTCTCGACGCTCGCGGGCACGGTGGTCGATGCCGACGGGAGACTCCTCGCCTTCGCCTTCATGTCGGATGAGACCACCGATGTCGATTCCTCGCGCGCGGCGCTGGACCGAGCCGCAGCCGCACTCGCGGCGTGCGGCTGCCGCAGCTGAGCGACGCTCAGGGCCGGTGCAGGCGCGGCGCGAACTTTGGGCGGAAGGCGAACTTTGGGTAGAAAGTGCCCCTGCAGGGCGTCATCCACCCAAAGTTCGACTCCTTGCGCGAACTTCGGGACGAATGTGTCGCTGGAGTGCACTTTTGTCCCGAAGTTCGACCGCTTCCGTGAGTGAGAGGCCGCACACCCGCGCGTGGGGCCGCGTGCCCGACGTACAGTCGTCAGGTGACCGAACCCGTCGACTGGGCACTTGCCGCGGCCACGGGAGCGCGTCTGGCGCCCTCCGGGCCTGACGATGATCGCGACGGAGTCGAGGCTGCAGTCCGCCAACTCCGCCGGGCGAGTGAGCGCGCGGTGCAGCCCGTGGCCGACGTCACCGGCCTGCAGGCGCCCTTCGAGGCGCATCGCAGCGTGGTCGTCGGTCGCAAGGAATGGGTGAGGTCCAACGTCGAGCAACTGCGCACCGCGACCGAGCCGGTGGCCGACCTGCTGGGCGGTGATGGCAATCGCGTCGTGCGCGCGATCGGCTCGCGCACGACGGCCCTGCAAATGGGCGGTGTGCTCGCCTGGCTGTCGTCGAAGGTGCTCGGGCAGTACGAGGCGTTCGGGTCCGAGGGGCGCCTGCTGCTTGTCGCGCCCAACATCGTGCACGCCGAGCGCCAGCTCGATGTCCCGCCAACCGACTTCCGCCTCTGGGTGTGCCTGCACGAGGAGACCCATCGCGTGCAGTTCGGTGCCGTCGAGTGGCTGTCGCCGTACTTCACCGAGGAGGTGCACTCCTACCTCCGTGCGGTGGATCCGGATGCGGGCAGCGCCATCGGCCGCGTCGTCGCGGGGCTGCGGCGCGGGGCCCGCGGGTCGGGCGGCCTCATCGACCTCATGCAGACCGATGATCAGCGCGCCATCCTCGACCGCCTGACCGCCCTGATGTCGCTGCTCGAGGGGCATGCCGACGTCGTCATGGATGCCGTCGGCCCCAAGGTGGTGCCGAGCGTCGACATCATCCGGCAGCGCTTCGACCAGCGGCGCCAGCAGGCCGGCACCCTCGATGGTGCTCTCCGCCGCCTGCTCGGGCTCGATGCCAAGCTGCGCCAGTACGTCGATGGTGCGGCCTTCGTGCGCGCCGTCGTCGACAAGGTCGGCATGCAGGACTTCAACGCCGTGTGGACCTCGCCCGACACCCTGCCGCGGCCGGCAGAGATCGCCGACCCCGCGGCCTGGATCGCGAGAGTCCACGGATGACCTTCGCGGGGGATCCGCTCGAGGCCAGGTCGACAGTGCGACGCGCGGTCGAGGATGGCCTTGCTGACCTGCCGCACGATGCGATCGTGCTCGTCGGAGTCTCGGGCGGAGCGGACTCGCTTGCGCTCGCGCGCGCGGCCGGGGAGCTCGATCGCCGCGTGGCCGCGGGGATCATCGACCACGGACTGCAACCCGACTCGGCGGAGGTCGCCCAGACCGCCGCCCACGCGTGCGCGGAAATGGGCCTCGATCCCGTCATCGTCGAACGGGTGCAGGTCTCGGCGACGGGAGTGGGCCCCGAGGCAGCGGCTCGCGAGGCAAGGAGAGTCGCACTGGTGGGCATCGCGGATCGACTCGGTGCGTCGGCGATCCTGCTTGCGCACACCCGCGATGACCAGGCCGAGACGGTCCTGCTGCGTCTCGCGCGCGGGTCCGGTGCGCGCTCACTCGCCGCCATGGCGCCTGTCACGGGTCGCTGGCGGCGCCCCCTGCTCGACATCCCTCGTGATGTCGTGCGCGCGAGCGTGGCGGACCTGTCGACCTGGGAGGACCCGCACAACGACGACCCGACGTATGCCCGCACCCGCGTGCGCCATGGCGCGCTGCCCGCCCTCGCCGATGCCCTGGGCCCCGACGTCGTCTCGGGGCTTGCCCGGTCCGCCCGGATGCTGGGCGACGACGCTGAAGCCCTCGAGGCTCTGGCCCGGGAGTCCGCCCGCGCGCTCGTCGATGCCGAGGGGACCCTCGATGTGGTCGCACTCGCCGCCCTGCCAAGGGCACTGCGCACGCGGATCATCCGGGACGCCGCGATCGCGGCCGGGTGTCCCGCGGGGTCGCTGACCTCGGCTCATATCGATCGAGTCGAGGTGCTCGTGACGGATTGGCACGGTCAGGGCGGGGTCGATCTCCCGGGCGGTCTCGCCGGCGAGCGCGCGTATGGCAGGCTGGCGATCCGCCGCGTCCCCCCGGTCGCGGAGCGACGTCGACACGACCGCGAGGAGTGAGAGTGGACGCCGACCACGTCCCTTCGGAAATCACCGAGATCCTCATCACCCACGACCAGCTTCAGCAGCGTCTGGAGGAGATCGCAGCGCAGGTCGACGCCGATTACGCCGGCCGCGATCTGCTCCTGGTGGGCGTGCTCAAGGGTGCGACCATCGTCGTCGCCGACTTCATGCGCCACCTGAAGTCGCACGTGACGGTCGACTGGATGGCGGTGTCGTCGTACGGCTCCGGCACTCAATCCTCGGGCGTCGTCCGCATCCTCAAGGACCTCGACACCGACCTCGAGGGCCGCAACGTGCTCGTGGTGGAAGACATCCTCGACACCGGACTGACCCTGTCGTGGCTCCTGCGCAACCTGAAGTCCCGCGGAGCGGAGTCGGTCGAGGTCTTCACGCTCCTGCGCAAGCCCGAGGCCCTGCGGATCCCCGTGGAGCCCAAGTACGTCGGATTCGACATCCCCAACGTCTTCGTCGTGGGCTACGGCCTGGACTATGACGAGAGGTACCGCAACCTGCGCCAGGTCGGGGTCCTCGACCCTCGTGTGTACGGCGGCTGACCGGCCTTCCTCACGGCTCCCGGTGTACCTTCGAGGGAGCGGGCGGGAATGCTCGCCTCCCGTGGCGCGTTGCCGCATCATCGACGATCAGAGGAAGCCGACCAGATGAACGCCAAGCGATTCCTGCGCGGGCCACTCTTCTGGATCCTGCTTGCAGTCCTGCTGGTCCTGGTCGGATCCAGCCTGGTGAGCGGCATCGGCGGACCCGAGCGCATCGACACGAGCCAGGCCGTGGCGGACATCCAGTCCGACCGTGTGGAGTCGGCGGTGATCACCGACGGCGACCAGGTGCTCGAGCTCACGCTCAAGGACGGCACCGTCGTGACGAGTCAGTACGTCACCGGCCAGGGCGTGGAGCTGCAGCGGCTCCTCCAGGAGAAGGCCACCGCGGGCCAGCTGCCTGGCGGCTACAACGTCATCGTCCCCCAGGACAACATCCTGCTCAGTCTCCTCTTCACCCTCCTGCCCTTCGCGCTGCTGATCCTGCTGCTCTTCTTCTTCATGAGCCAGATGCAAGGCGGCGGGCGCATCATGAACTTCGGCAAGTCCAAGGCCAAGGCGGTCTCCAAGGACATGCCCAAGACGACCTTCGCTGATGTCGCCGGCGCCGATGAGGCCGTGGAGGAATTGGAGGAGATCAAGGAGTTCCTCTCCGAGCCCGCGAAGTTCCAGGCGGTCGGCGCGAAGATCCCCAAGGGCGTCCTGCTCTACGGTCCTCCCGGCACCGGCAAGACCCTGCTCGCGCGCGCGGTGGCGGGCGAAGCAGGCGTGCCCTTCTTCTCCATCTCCGGATCCGACTTCGTGGAGATGTTCGTCGGTGTCGGCGCCAGTCGTGTCCGCGACCTCTTCGAGCAGGCCAAGGCCAATGCCCCCGCGATCATCTTCATC
>CAZLNF010000113.1:0-6157 GCA_964560885.1 uncultured Actinomyces sp.
CGCGACGTCACCTTCAAGATCCGGCGCTTCATCCCCGAGATCGACGAGGAGCCGCACTGGGAGGAGTTCGTCGTCTCGGCGTACCCCACCGACCGCGTGCTCGACGCGCTCATGAAGATCAAGGGCGAGCAGGACGGCACATTGACGTTCCGACGTTCCTGCGGGCATGGCATCTGCGGCTCCGATGCCATGCGCATCAACGGCCGCAATCGGCTCGCGTGCAAGACGCTCATCAAGGATCTCGGCACGGGCGACATCACCGTGGAGGCGATCAAGGGCCTGCCGCTGGAGAAGGATCTCGTCGTCGACATGGAGCCCTTCTTCGCCGCCTACCGGGCCGTGAAGCCCTTCCTCATCCCCGAGGGTCATGACCCGACGAAGGAACGCCTGCAGTCGGTCGAGGATCGGGCCGTCTTCGACGACACGACCAAGTGCATCCTCTGCGCCGCGTGCACCACCTCGTGCCCGGTCTTCTGGACCGACGGGGCGTACTTCGGCCCTGCGGCGATCGTCGCAGCCCACCGCTTCATCTTCGACTCCCGCGATGCGGCCGCCGAGACGCGCTTGGAGATCCTCAACGAGAAGGAGGGTGTCTGGCGCTGCCGCACCACCTTCAACTGCACCGATGCCTGCCCCCGTGGCATCGAGGTCACCAAGGCGATCCAGCAGGTTAAGCGCGCGCTCATCTTCCGTCGTGTCTGAGCCAGGCGCCACGCCGCGCTGATCAGGCATCCCGGCGGGCTCCGTAGTTAGTCTGGGCTCACCATGCGTCGCTCCCTCGCCTCTGCCTTCGCCGCCTTCATCGTGGGGGCGACCTTCTTTCTCGGGGTGCCGAGTGCTTCGGCGGAGCCCATCGGCGGTCCACTGCTCGCGGGATCGGATGTCATCGTCGACCCCGGGCCCTCGGCCGATCCCCTCCCAGAGGTCCCTGTGAGCGCCTGGGTCCTCGCCGACCTCGAGAGTGGCGCCATCCTCGCCGCCAAGGCTCCCCACATCCAGCGACCACCCGCCTCCGTCATCAAGTCCTTGACGGCACTCACCCTCACCCAGCGCATCGACCCGGACTTCGTCTACACCACGACGTACGACGACGTCGCCGTGGAGGGAAGCCGAGTCGGACTGGTGGAGAACGCGACCTACACCGCACGCGAGCTATTCCTCTGCCTCATCATGCAGAGCGGCAACGATTGCGCCTCAGCTCTGGCGCAGGCCAATGGCGGGCTCGAGCTCACGGTTGCGCAACTCAACGAAGAAGCGCAGCGCCTCCAGGCCTACGACACGGTGGTCAAGAATCCGAGTGGGCTCCCCGCTGAGGGTCAGGTGAGTTCGGCATACGACCTCGCTCTCATCGCTCGCGAAGGCCTTGCGCGGCCAGACTTCTACGAATACGTCAACACGCGCGTCGTGGAGGACTTCCCCGGGTACATGCCCGAGTCGCCCGGCGATCCACGGCCGACCATGCCCATCGCCACCCAGAATCCGCTCTTCATTCAGGGATACGAGGGCGCGATCGGGGTCAAGACCGGCTGGACGACGGAGGCGGGCCGCACCTTCGTCGGGGCCGCCGAGCGAGGCGGCACCAGCCTGGTGGTCACGCTGCTCAACATTGACGGCGAGATCTACCCGTCGGCTGCCGCCCTGCTCGACTGGGGTTTTGCCAACATCGACGAGGTCACACCCGTCGGCTATCTCGTCGACCCGATCGACGTCACCGATGCCGGATCAGCCGCCGCCCTATCGCCCACGTCGCCCGATGAGCCCGTGGCCGAGGCTGGCACCACGACCGTCGCGGCGGACCAGGCGGCCGCATCCTCCGCGGCGTCGACGAATTGGGGCTGGGTGTGGACTCTGGTGGGGGCGATGGCCGTGGGCATCGTGCTCATCGTCCTCGGGCTGCGCAATCTCCGCGGCCCCGCGCCGCGCAGCGGTGGTCGCCGAGCCCGTGGTTCGACACACGACGAACTCGACAGCGAGCCTGACTACGCGCGCAACTGACTCTGCGCTTGACTTCGCGTCAGCCAAGGAGCGGGTACGTCGCGCGAGCCACCCAATCGCCTTCCACAAGTTCATACAGTCGGACGGCGTCGACAGTGAAGTCGGCCTCGAAGTCACCCAGGACAGTGCTCGCGTGATCGAGGGCCTCATCGGGCAGGTCGAACGCCACCGTGACGTGCGGGTGATACGGGAAGCGGAGATCGATGGCCCAGGGACCGCAGCGGATACCTCGCTCGAGGCCCTCGCAGCCGGAGATGCCCTCGGCCACGGTGAGGAAGACGACCGGGCTTACCGGGCGGAAGGTTCCGGTGCCTCGTAAGCGCATGCGGAAGGGGGCGCAACCCCGCAGCGCCCGCTCAAGATGCTGCTCGAGCGCGGGCATCTCTTCCGCATCCACCGACACCGGGGGCACGATGGTGACGTGAGGGGGGATGGATCCTGATTCGGAATCGCCCCAGGCCCGTCGAGCCTCACGGATGCGAGTCGCGTAGGGCTCGGGCACGTCGATGACGACGCCCAAGGTGATCATGGCGGAGGAATCGGCGCGAAGCCTACGCGGTCGTAGACGGCGGCGAGGGTCGGAGTCGCCGCAGCACGTGCGCGATCGGCACCCATCCGGACGAGGCGGCTGAGCTCTGCGGGGTCGGACATGAGTTCACTTACCTGGACTTGGAATCCTGTGCAGAAGTCGACGACGACCTCCGCGACGTCCTTCTTGAGGTCTCCGTAGCCGCGGCCGTCGTAGGACGCAGCCACGTCCTCGACGGGACGACCGTCGAATGCCGCAAGAAGAGTGAGGAGATTCGACACCCCGGGCTTCGCCTCGGGGTCGTAGCGGATATCTCGATCCGAGTCGGTGACGGCCGACATGAGCTTCTTGCGGGTGACCTTCGGGTCATCGAGGAGGAAGACACAGCCCGCGGGTGCGGACTTGCTCATCTTCGCGGTGGGATCGGTCAGGTCGAGCACCTTGGCGGTGTCCTTGACGATCAGGGGCTCCGGCACCACGAGGGTGGGTCCGTAGGTGGAGTTGAAGCGCTGGGCAAGGTCTCGGGTGAGTTCGAGGTGCTGGCGCTGATCCTCGCCGACAGGCACCCCGGCTGCCTGGTAGATGAGGATGTCGGCGGCCTGAAGCACCGGATAGGTGAAGAGACCCACGGTGGCCCGCTCTGCGCCCTCGCGCTGCGACTTGTCCTTGAACTGCGTCATGCGTGACGCTTCGCCGAAGCCCGTGATGCACTCAAGGATCCAGGCAAGCTGCGCGTGCTCGGGGACGTGGCTTTGGATGAAGACCGTCGACCGGGTCGGGTCAAGTCCCACAGCGAGCAGCTGCGCGAAGGACAGCAGCGTGCGCTGGCGCAGAACCGCAGGATCGTGCTCCACGGTGATGGCGTGCTGATCGACCACGCAGTAGAAGGCGTCGTGGGTCTCCTGAAGGGTCACCCAGTGACGCAGGGCGCCCAGATAGTTGCCGACCTGGAAGGAGTCGGCGGTCGGCTGGATGCCGGAGAGGACGCGCGGGGGGACGTGGACGGGGATCTCCGGCATGGCGTCATTCTGGCAGCGGCACGTCCGGGCCCGCCGACTCGGTCTCAAGGGCCCGGACGCTGAGCCTGGCCACCCGACGCCCATCGAGCTCGGTGACGGTGAGGACGTGGCCATCGACCTCGACGGTGGCCCCGATGGTGGGCAGCTCGCCGAGTTGGGAGACCACGAAGCCCGCGACCGTCTCGTAGGGGCCATCGGGCAGCTCGACCCCGGTCTCGTCGGTGAAGTCCTCGAGGTTGAGCAGGCCATCGACGTCCGTGCGGGGCCCGGAGGCCTCGGTGTCGTACTCGTCGCGGATGTCGCCGACGAGCTCCTCCACGAGGTCCTCGAGTGTGACGATGCCGGCGGTCCCGCCGTACTCGTCGACCACGATGGCGAGATGCTGGCGCAGTCGGCGCATCTCGGTGAGAGCGGGGATCACCTGCTTGGTGCCGGGGAAGAACGCCGTCTCGCGCGCGAGGTCGCCCACCCGGCGCGTGGAGCGATCCGCATCGGGGGCAAGGAGATCCCGAATGTGCACGACGCCCACGACATCGTCGGCCGACCCTCTGATGACGGGGTAGCGCGAGTGAGGGGCATCGGTCACCTCGGTGATCGCCTCGCCCACGGGCGTGGATGCGTCGAGGAAGGCCACCTCGGTGCGGGGCAACATGACCTCGCGCAGCTCGCGGTCCCCCGCATCGAAGACATCATCGATGAGCGCGCGCTCCTCCGCTGTCAGCTCCTCCGTGGCGGCCACGATGTCGCGCAACTCCTCGCCCGTAATCTGCTCCTTGCCTGAGTGAGGGTTGCCGCCGAGGAGGCGCACAAGGGCATTGGTGGAGATGGACAGAAGCCAGATGAAGGGCCGCGTGACGCGCGCGAGCAACTCGACCGGGCCCGCAAGGATCAGGGCGGTCGACTCAGCACGCTGCAGGGCGATCCTCTTGGGGACCAACTCGCCGATCACGAGCGAGATGTAGGCGATGACGATGGTCACGCCGATGAAGGACAGGGCTGAGGCCCATCCCTCCGACAAGCCCCAGGACTCGAGCACGGGCGTGATCGCGGGCGCGATCTGCGACGCACCGAAGCCGGCCGAGATGAATCCCGCCAGAGTGACACCCACCTGCACGGCCGCAAGGAAGCGATTGGGGTTGCGGACGAGGGCCGCGAGGGTGCGTCCCCTGCGACCACGCTGCGAGAGCCGCTCCACCTGGCTCTCGCGCAGGGAGACGAGGGCGATTTCAGCAGCGGCGAAGAAGCTCCCCAGGAGGATGAAGAAGAGGACCAACACGACGTTGACCCATAAGCCGCTCACCCTCGAGAGGATACGGGGTGGCTAGCCAAAGGTGATCATGAGCGGTGCGTGATCACTCCAGCGCTCGGCGTAAGTCGACGCCTTGCCCACAACCGCCTCACGGGCCCGGGCCGCGAGTGCGGGCGTGGCGATCTGGTAGTCGATGCGCCAGCCACCGTCCGTGTCGAAGCCACGGCCCCGCCATGACCACCAGGTGTAGGGACCCGGGCCGGGACCGCCCAGCGCGCGGCCAAGGTCGCTCCAGGGGCCGGGCTTGCCGCCCGGGACCCCGCACCACCGGTCGAGGTAAGTGCGTTCCTCAGGCAGGAAACCTGCCTTGTCGCGGTTGCCCTTCCAGTTCTTGATGTCCACCTCGGCATGCGCGACGTTGAAGTCGCCCGTGACGAGCACATGACCCTTGACTCGGGTGGCGCGTCGCCGCAGCGCGGTGAGCCTGCGATCCATCGCCTCGAGGAAGCGGAACTTCTCGTCCTGCTTGGGTGTCTCCGCCTCACCCGTGTGCACGTAGGCCGAGACAACCGTCATCGGGCCGAGCGCAGTCTCGAGGTCCACCTCGATCCAGCGACCCTGGCGCGCGAACTCCGGCTCCCCCAGGCCCTCGCGCACAGCGACCGGCTGCTCCCGGCTCAGCACCGCGACGCCGTTGCGCCCGAGGCTCTCGGATGCACTGTGCGAGACGTGCATGCCCGCCAGCCGGCTCTCCGCGAGTTGCTCGTGGACCTGCTCGTGAGTCGCCCTGACCTCCTGCAGGCAGATCACGTCCGCCTTAGCGTCAGCAAGCCAGTCCAGGCCACCTCGCCGAGCCGCAGCCCGGATGCCGTTGACGTTGGCGGTGATGGTGACGAGGGAGACGCCCTTAGTGCGCGCCAAGCGTCAGGCCATCGCCTTCTGGAGATTGGCATCGATGGCGGCGAGGAAGTCCTGCGTCGTGAGCCAGGGCTGATCCGGGCCGACCAAGATCGCGAGGTCCTTCGTCATTTGCCCGCGCTCGACTGTCTCGATGCACACGCGCTCCAATGTCTGGGCGAAGGCCGTGACATCAGGGGTCCCGTCGAGCTTGCCTCGATGCTCGAGACCGCGCGTCCAGGCGAAGATCGAAGCGACAGGGTTGGTTGACGTCGCTTCACCCCGCTGGTGCTGGCGGTAGTGGCGCGTGACCGTGCCATGGGCAGCCTCAGCCTCGACCGTGCGGCCGTCTGGGGTCATGAGGACACTGGTCATGAGCCCGAGCGAGCCGAAGCCCTGTGCGACCGTGTCGGACTGCACGTCACCGTCGTAGTTCTTGCACGCCCAGACGTAGCCGCCCTCCCACTT
>CAZLNF010000114.1:0-1821 GCA_964560885.1 uncultured Actinomyces sp.
TGACGTTCAAGGAGCCCATCGGCGTCGTCGGCGTCATCGTGCCCTGGAACTTCCCGATGCCCATCGCGGGCTGGGGCTTCGCGCCCGCGCTCGCGGCAGGCTGCACCGTGGTGCTCAAGCCAGCCGAGGTCACCCCGCTCACGGCGATTCGCCTGGGCGAACTCGCGCTCGAAGCAGGTCTCCCCGAGGGCGTGTTCACCGTCATCCCCGGTAAGGGCTCGGTGGTGGGCGAGCGCTTCGTCACGCATCCGCTGGTCCGCAAGGTCGTCTTCACCGGCAGCACCGAGGTCGGCGAGCGGATCATGGCGGGCTGTGCGTCGCAGATCAAGCGGCTCACGCTCGAACTCGGTGGCAAGAGCGCCAACGTCGTGTTCGCCGATGCTGACCTGGAGAAGGCGGCGGCAACAGCGCCCTACTCGGTCTTCGACAACGCGGGCCAGGACTGCTGCGCGCGTTCACGCTTCCTGGTCGAGCGCTCGGCGTTCGACCGCTTCATGTCGCTGCTGGAGCCGGCGGTGATGGGAGTGCGTGTTGAGGATCCATCGCTCGACACCTCCGAGATGGGTCCGCTCATCACAGCTGCCCACCGCGACAGCGTGGCGTCCTACGTGCCCGACGGCGCACCGGTGGCCTTCCGCGGCACGTGTCCCGACGGTCCGGGTTGGTGGTTCCCGCCGACCGTGCTGGCACCGGTGTCGGAGTCGGACCGCGCGTACCGCGATGAGATCTTTGGCCCCGTGGTCGTGGTCGTGCCCTTCGACGACGAAGCCGATGCGATCCACAAGGCCAACGACTCCGACTACGGGCTGTCCGGGTCGATCTGGACCCGCGACGTCGGGCGCGCGCTGCGTGTCTCGCGCGGTATCGAGTCGGGCAACCTGTCGGTGAACTCCCACTCATCCGTTCGCTACTGGACGCCATTCGGTGGCTTCAAGCGCTCGGGCCTCGGTCGCGAACTCGGTCCCGACGCGGCGGATGCCTTCACCGAGACCAAGAACGTCTTCATCTCCACCGATTGATTTATCGACCGAGAGGAATTCCATGTCTGACGCTGTATGCCGTCGCCTGGTCGGCCGCACCGCGCTCATCACCGGAGGGGCGAGCGGCATCGGCTTCGCCTCGGCCCAGCGCTTGGCGAGCGAGGGTGCCAACGTCGTGATCGCCGACATGGACGAGAAGGCGGGTGAGACGGCGGCCGCGGCCGTCGGCGGGACCTTCGTCAAGGTCAACGTGACCTCGCCCGAGGACAACGACCGGATGTACAAGGTGGCCGTCGACACCTACGGATCGATTGACATCGCCTTCCACAATGCTGGCATCTCGCCGCCCGACGACGACTCCATCCTCGACACCGGCCTTGACGCCTGGAAGCGCGTGCAGGACGTCAACCTCACGTCGGTCTACCTCGGCTGCAAGGCGGTGTTGCCCTACATGCTGGAGCAGGGACGCGGTTCGATCATCAACGTCGCGTCGTTCGTCGCCACGATGGGCGCCGCGACGTCGCAGATCTCCTACACGGCGTCCAAGGGTGGTGTGCTCGCGATGTCACGAGAACTCGGCGTGCAGTTCGCGCGCCAGGGCGTGCGCGTCAATGCGATCTCGCCCGGGCCGGTGAAGACCCCGCTGCTGATGGAGCTCTTCGCCAAGGATCCCGAGCGCGCGGCGCGCCGCTACGTGCACATCCCGTTCGGCCGCTTTGGCGAGCCGGAGGAGATCGCTGCCGCCGTGGCGTTCCTCGCTTCCGACGATTCGTCGTTCATCACGGCGTCGAACTTCCTGGTCGATGGCGGCATCTCCGGCGCCTACGTCACCCCGCTGTAG
>CAZLNF010000114.1:1921-6152 GCA_964560885.1 uncultured Actinomyces sp.
GTGATCTCCAGCACGATGCCCTCGCCCGACGTGATCGACTTCATGATGCCGCCGGTCGTGCGCGCCTGCATCGCGATGTAGGCGTCGTACGCGACCAGGTGACCGGAGTCGATGACCATGCGCTCGCCCTCGTGCAGGGCGTGCTGATCGAGTGCGCCGTACGACGCGATCACGACCTTGCCCGCTCCATCGAAGCGCGACACGAATCCACCCTCGCCGCCGAAGAGGTTGTTGGCGCCGCCCCACTTGGTATCCATCGCCAGGCTCTGCTCGTTGGCGAGCCACGATCCGCGCGTGACCGCGAGGGGGCGCTCGGGCGTGGACTCGATGACGGTGATGTCGCCGGGCAGCACCGCGGTGACGTCGACCCAGGCGCCGTCCTTGGAAGCGGTGTACGACGTGACGAAGAAGGAGTTGCCGCCCAGGGCGCTACGGCCGAGCGACTTCAGGAAGCCGCCCTCCATCTTGGCGTCGAGGGTGACGCCATCGCTCATCGCAGCCATGGCGCCGGACTCGACCTTGACGTGCTCGGTGTTGGCGAGGGTGCAGCGGGCGACGGCGAACGACGGCCCGTGGCGGACATCGACCAGCATGGTGCTCTCCTATCGGTTTAGGTGGTGGCCGCGTCCATGAGGGCGCGGAAGAGCGGGAGTTCGGTGGCGCGTCGATCGGGATGTTCTGGGTGCCACTGGACGCCGACCGCGAAGCGCGCGTCGGGCACCTCGCACACCTCGATGAGTCCGTCGCGCGTCCAGCCGGTCGGCACGAGCGAACCCGGGTCGGCGATGCCCTGGTGGTGCGACGAGTTGGTGCGCAGTGACGTCGTGCCGTAGATGCTCGCGATGCGCGAACCCTCGGTGAAGTCGACGTCGTGCTCGGTGAAGGTGCCGGGGCGCTCGCGATGGGCCAGGCCGTAGCCGGCGTCCGGCAGGTCCTGGATGAGGCTGCCGCCGTGGGCGATGGCCATCACCTGCAGGCCGCGGCAGATCCCGAGCAGCGGGAGGTCACGCTCGCGTGCGCCGCGGCACAGCAGGATCTCGCTCGCATCGCGCTGCACGCGGGGCACATCGGTCGTGGGGTGCGGCTCGGCGCCGTAGTTGGCGGGGCCCACATCGGCACCGCCGATGAGGATGAGCCCGTCAACCCGGTCGAGGACGTCGGCATCCTCGACGTCGGGCGGCAGCAGCACCGCCCGGCCGCCGGCCTCGCGCACGGCATCGACGTACCACTCGTGCAGGAGGGCGGCCGGCACCTCCCAGGCACCCCAGCGCGCGGGCTCCACGTAGGTCGAGACTCCTATGACGGGGCGGCTCACGGCGGCAGTCTTCACCATGGACCCGGCGTCGCGCGACGGACCGGCGAAGGTCATCATGGATGGGCACGTCTTCCCCGAGGAGTTCCGATGTCACTGCCCCCGCTCGTCGATCAGGCCGATGGCCTGTCGGCCGAGGAGGTCCGCCGCTACAGCCGCCACCTGATCATCCCCGACGTCGGGATGGCCGGGCAAAAGCGCCTGAAGAACGCGCGGGTGCTCTGCGTGGGCGCGGGCGGCCTGGGCAGCCCGACGCTGATGTACCTCGCGGCCGCGGGCGTCGGCACCCTCGGCATCGTCGAGTTCGACGTGGTCGACGAGTCCAACCTGCAGCGGCAGATCATCCACGGCCAGAGCGACGTGGGTCGATCGAAGGCCGAGAGCGCCCGTGATTCGGTCAAGCAGATCAATCCCTACGTCGAGGTCATCCTCCACGAGGAGCGCCTCGACTCGAGCAACGTCATGCAGCTCTTCGCCCAATACGACCTCATCGTCGACGGCACCGACAACTTCGCGACGCGCTACCTCGTCAACGACGCGTGCGTGCTGCTCGGCAAGCCCTACGTGTGGGGTTCGATCTATCGCTTCGACGGGCAGGCGAGCGTCTTCTGGGCCGAACACGGCCCCTGCTATCGCTGCCTGTATCCCGAGCCCCCGCCGCCCGGCATGGTCCCGTCCTGCGCGGAAGGCGGCGTGCTCGGCGTGCTGTGCGGCACGATCGGCTCGATCCAGGTCACCGAGGCCATCAAGCTGCTCACCGGCATCGGCGATCCGCTGCTCGGGCGACTACTGGTCTACGACGCACTCGAGATGTCCTTTCGCGAGGTGCGCATCCGCAAGGATCCGAACTGCGCGGTGTGCTCGCCCAATGCCACGGTCACCGAACTCATCGACTACGACGCGTTCTGCGGTGTGATCTCCGACGCTGCCGCCGAGGCCGCACGCGAGTCCACGATCTCCGTGCACGAGCTCAAGGAGATGCTCGACGCGCGCGCCCGCGGCGAGCGCGACTTCGTGCTCATCGACGTGCGCGAGCCCATCGAGTGGGAGATCGCCACGATCGACGGGGCGGAGTTCATCCCCAAGGGCGAGTTCCTTGATGGTTCGGCGCTGGAGAAGCTGCCGCAGGACAAGCAGATCGTGCTGCACTGCAAGGTGGGTGGCCGCTCGGCCGAGGTCCTCGCCGTGTTGCACGGTGCCGGCTTCGCCGATGCGATCCATGTCGGCGGCGGCATCAACGCGTGGTCGCTGCAGGTCGATCCGGAGACGCCGTACTACTAGGAGTCGCTAGTCTCGCCCGATGATCGGGCTCGGGACGCTGCTCAACATGGCGGCGATCGTCGTGGGCACCGCCGTGGGCGTGCTTGTCGGCCATCGACTGCCGGAGCGCACGCGGGAGCTCATCACCCAGGCGCTCGGGCTCATCGTCTTGGTTGTCGCAGCACTCAATGTCGTTGCGCTGCTCGACGCTGAGTGGATCGCGGCAGTCGGTGATTCGGCGCCCCTGCTCATCGTGCTCGGCTCCGTCGTCATCGGAGGGGTCATCGGATCCCTCCTGCGCATCGAGGAGCGAGTCGAGAGCCTGGGCGGCTGGCTGCAGGCGCGGGTGCGCCGCTCCTCGGGCCCCGAGGCCAGCGTCCAACGGGCACGTTTCATCGAGGGCTTCGTCGACGCCTCCCTGCTCTTCTGCGTGGGACCGCTCGCGATCCTGGGAGCCCTCTCCGACGGCCTGGGCCAGGGCATCGACCAATTGGCGCTCAAGTCGGTGATCGACGGATTCGCATCCATCGCCTTCGCCGCCTCCCTGGGCTGGGGCGTGGCCTTCTCGGCACTGAGCGTGGGGATCGTCCAGGGACTGCTCACACTGCTGGGTGCCCTCGTGGGCGCGGTCGTTGCCGCATCGGCCGTCGCGGCGATCACGGCGACGGGAGGCATCCTGCTCATCGGCGTCGGGTTGCGGCTGCTGAAGGTCACGCGGCTTCCGGTCGCCGACCTGCTGCCTGCCCTCGTCGTTGCGCCGCTGCTCACGATCGCCGTCGCGGCCTGGACGACCTAGACCAGCCAGACGTCTCCGGGCGACCCCGCGACGACACCGCTCACCCGCAGCCCGGGTCCCCAACCATGCTCACCCGGCACGACGTCGGTGATGGCGTCGACTCTCTCCGTGCGGTCGCTGAGCTCGAGCACGAGCGCGGCACCATCGAGGTGCCCCGCGACCAGGATGTCGGGGTAGTCCCAGGGACGGGCGCGATGCCCGAAGGGCTCGCCGTCGGTGCCGGTGAAGACGCCGCAGTGCTGGCCCGGCCGCTCCGTGACGCCCGCCACCCAGCTCTCAAGGAGTGCGCGGTGGGCGGCATCCACCGGTGGACTAGGCCTCGACGTTGGAGACGAAGCCGATCTTCTTGTGCGAGCCGTCGCAGAAAGGCTTCTTCTCCGAGGCTCCGCAGCGGCAGAGGTACACCTTGTCGGCACTGCGGATCTCCGTGCCGTCGGATGCGTTGACACGGCAGGCGCCGGAGACCTCGAGGGGGCCGTCGACCAGGGGCGTGATGCTCACTTCGCTCATGCGGCGAACCTACAGGTAGCCCTTCTTGGTCAGCCAATTGAAGGCGAGGTAGCCGGGGATCGTGGGAATCCAGAAGGTGAGCAGGCGGAAGAGCAGCACGGCGGAGACGGCGATTCCGCCGTCCAGGCCGGCCGCGGTGAGGCCGGCAGCGAGGGCTGCTTCCACGGCGCCCAGGCCACCGGGAGTCGGCGCTGCCTGTCCGATGGTGGCGCCCGCGAGGTAGACGACGGCGATCGCGGCCACGTTGAGATCGCCGTCGAAGGCACGCACGCACGCGATGAGCACGACGATGTAGGCAAGGTTGAGCAGCACGATGCCGCCGATGCCCTCGACGAGCTTCATCGGCCGCTGCG
>CAZLNF010000115.1:0-6122 GCA_964560885.1 uncultured Actinomyces sp.
CGTGACGGAAGTCGCGGCGGCCCTCGGGGTGAGTCGCACCGTCGTCTACCGGCTCGTCGTCACCCTCGAGCAGCATGGCCTGGTGCGGCGCGGCACCGATGGCCGCTGCCGACTGGGACTCGCCGTACTCTCGCTCGCTCGGCAGGTCCAGCCCCTGCTGCGCGATGCCGCGATGCCCGTGCTGCGCCGACTCGCCGAGGGCATCGGCGCCACCGCCTATCTCGGAGTCGTGGACGGGCAGGATCTCCTCGCTGTCGCCGTCGCTGAACCCCCACGATCCGACGTACACGTCGCCTATCGCCTGGGGTCACGCATTCCCCTCGAGCTCGGTGCTGCCGGCCGGGCGGTGCTTGCGGCGCGCACCGCGGCGGGCAGGCCCCTTGACCCGCCGTGGGTGGTCACCACCGGGGAGTCCCCGGGCAGCAGCGGCATCGCAGCCCCCGTCCTCGGCATCCCCGGCGTGGAGGCAGCCGTGGGTGTGGCCCTGGCTGCCCCTCCTGACGAGGTGGGGCCGCGTGTCGCGCGGGCGGCTCAGGAGATCGCCCGCGCCCTCGGCTGACCGTCGCCCCGGATGTGATGCAGATCGCCCTGGGAATCCCCATGGCGGACCGTTCGGTTGAGCCACTCGGCGCGACACCCGACGTAGCCTGGAGTGAATCGAAGGGAGCGCCATGCGCCTGCGCGGGATCACCGCCCTCATCGCCTCGGCTGCGGTCGCGGCCGCCACGCTCGTGGCTGCCCCTCCGGCTGTCGCGGCGGAGGCTCCGCGACCGATCGTCTCGGGCTGGTTCGGCTGGTGGGCTTCCGACACCGCCATCGCCCAGATGACATCGACGGCTGATGGAGTCGTCGGAGAGATCGCGATGTTCTGGTGGTCCTTCCAGGGCGAGAAGAACCCTCTCTGCCTCTACGACAACGGCGACTACGACAAGAAGGGCGACTGGGGGGATTGCCTTGACTCCGGCTGGGCCACTCCGTGGACCACGCCGAAGTTTGACCGGCAGCGCAAGGCCCTCCAGGCAGCGGGCATCAAGGTCAACGCGTCCATCACCGATCTCGGGTCTGCGAGCAAGGGCGAGCTGAGTGCCTACCTCGCCTCTGCCAAGAACCGCAAGGCCTACGCCAAGCTCATCACTGACTACGCCGTCAAGGCGGGTGTCGACGGCATTGACCTCGACTGGGAGGTCTTTGCGTTCCATGACGGGCGTGACTCGTGGGCAGCGACCAAGCCGCGCTGGGTCGCCATGATCAAGGAACTCTCCGAGCAGCTGCACGCCAAGGGACTCACACTGTGGGCAACCGTGCCGGGTGGCGTGCCACCGTTCTTGGGCTCGGGTGCGCCCAATCCCGGCACCGGCTACTGGGTCTACGCATGGGATGAGATTGCGCCCTACGTCGATCGCCTCAACATCATGACCTACGACTACAGCTGGAGCGTGCCAGGACCGATCGGTCCCAATGACTGGGCCACGCTCGTGGCCAAGAGCGCGGTGCAGCAGGTGGGCGAGCAGTACGCCGATCGCGTGTGGGTCGGTGCCCCGCAGTACGGCCGAAACTGGCCGCTGCAGGTGGGCACGGGCTGGTCGGTCGATGCCGATTGCCCGGCAGGATGGAAGCCGGCGACGACTCCTGTACGCACGACCGTCACGCCTACGTCGGCGCGTGAGATCGCTGCCCGCGAGAAGGTCGAGCCCGTGTGGGACGCCAAGTCCGGCGAGTGGAGCTTTGACTACTGGTTGCCGACCGCCGGCAAGGTCGACAAGAAGGATCACACCTGCGATGTCAAGCGTCGAGTCTGGTTCGCCGACACGCGGTCGGCCCTGAGCCGCGCCACGATCGTGCCTGAACTCAAGATCGGTGGCATTGCGGTCTGGGACTTCGGCACGGTCACCAGCGACTTCTACTCCCGCCTCGCCGACTACGGTCGCGAGATCGCTCCCGCCGCGACGGAGGTGAGCGTCAGGGCACCCAAGGCCACGTCGTACGGACGCACGGTCGCCGTGCGCGTGAGCACGGAGTCGCGGAAGGGCGCCGCCAAGGATGCCGAGGCCACGCTCTACTTCGAGCCGCAGGGTGGCTCGTCCACCAAGGCCAAGGTCACGTCGATCACACTCGACGCCGAAGGCAAGGGCGTCTTCAAGGTGCCGGCGGAAGCCAGCGGATCCTGGACTGTGTCGGTCGAGGGTTCATGGTCGCGTGCGAGCGGTGAGAGCGAGCCGGCCACCACGACCGTGCGCTACGCCGTGACCGCGAAGGCCAACGCGACCAAGGTGGCAGTCGGTACGCCGGTGACTATCACCGGCACGGTTGCCCCCGGTAGTGAGGGCATGAGCGTGACCGTGCAGCGGCGCAGTGCCTCGGGTGCTTGGCGCGACGTATCGGCGGCGACGACGGGTCAGGGGGGCAGCGTGAGCGTCACCGTGAAGCCGACCGTGGCGGGGGAAGCCTCCTACCGCCTGCTCGTCCCACAGTCTTCGACCCTCGCGCAGGGGACTTCGGCCCGGATCGTGATCACCGTCGGCTGACGGTGGGGCCGTACCCTGGAGCGGTGACGACCGCACCGACGGAGCTTGAGCGACCCGAGGTAGACGAGGTCGTCGCGACGGACACTCCGTGGATCACGATCGTCTGGAACGACCCGGTCAACCTCATGTCCTACGTCACCTACGTCTTCATGACCTACTTCCACTACTCGCGGGAGAAGGCGGAGAAGCTCATGATGCAGGTCCACCAGGACGGGCGCTCGGTCGTGTCGTCGGGCTCGCGTGAGGAGATGGAGCGCGACGTCGCGGCCATGCACTCCTACGGCCTTTGGGCGACGCTCGCCAAGGACGACAAGTGAGCGTCCACGGATTCCGCCGCACGGCGACCGGCCGGATCGTGCTCCGGGTTGATGTGGTCGAGAAGGGTCTGCTGACGACCCTGCTGGAGCAGCTCGTCGAGTTCGTCACCCCCGAAGGCGCAGAGGACGAAGATCCGCTCGTCAGCCTTGTCGGACTCGATCCGGATGCCGCGCGGCCGGATGATCCTGCGCTCGCACGACTCTTCCCCGACGCCTACCTTGACGACGCCGACTCATCTGCTCAGTTCCGTCGCTTCACCGAAAGGTCCCTGAGGGAGACCAAGTTGGCACACGCCGCCACGGCGCTCGACACCCTGCGCCGATCGGGGGAGAAGGTCACGTTAAGCACCGACGAGGCGGGGGCGTGGCTCGGAGCGCTCAACGACGTACGCCTGGCATTGGGCACCCGGCTCGGCGTGACCGAGGAGGGGATGGCCGAACTCGCTGAGTTGCCGGATGACGATCCCCGCGCCGCCACCTTCCACGTGTACGACTGGCTGACCTACCTGCAGGAGACTCTGGTCCGCGCGCTGATGCCCTGACGGCCACCATGCCCTGACATGCAGGAGCGGCGGGGCCATGAGGCCCCGCCGCTCCTGTGTGGTCCCAGACTTCTACTTGCTGGAGGGAGCTTCCTTCATCTCCGCATCCGCGAATTCCGGGCTGTCGTCCATGGACTTGATCCGTGCGATCTTGAAGATGAGCAGGCCGTAGAGACACTTGGCCAGCACGTCCGCCAGCGAGTAGCCGATCTGGCGGTAGACGAATGCATCCGCTCCGTCCAGCCCGATCATCGGGAAGGCGTAGGAGATCGGGTAGACGCCCCATGTCGCGAGCAGCAGCCAGCGCAGGCCTGCGAGTTCCTTGCCGACCTGATTGGGCTGGCTCTTGGCCGCTCGACTGAGTTCGACGAAGAGGACATAAAGGATGTAGATGAACGGGATAGTGGAGAGCGCACCCCAGATGGCCTTGGGGGCGAGCTCCGCGGTGATCTCGCCCGGGTAGCCGAGGATGATCATGAGGGCCGAAGCCGGGATGAGCTTCCACAGCAGCGAACGACGCACGGCCGCGGGCAGCGCGAGGACGGCCACCGTTTCGAAGAGCAGAAGCGGCACGGTGAGCAGCCAGTCGACGTAGCGGTAGCCCTCGTTGAAGCCGTCGCCCTTGACGAGCTCGTAGACCTCGGCGACACCAGGAGTGCCCACGCCTACTGCGACGTAGGCATCGGAGAACGAATCAAAGATGCGCATGTAGTGGTAGGCGGCGATGAAGCAGACCATCGCCGACACGATGAGCGCGAGTCGGTAGCGCGGCAGGACGCGAGGCGTCACCGCAAGCAGGAAGACGGTCGTCGCTGCCATGGACGCCAGGGCGAGCGACAAGATGTTGTAGACCGTTTGGAACTGAGCGTTGGTGAGAGTCTCTACGACCTCCACGCGGTACCCCTTTCTCGTGACGCCTCTCGGCGCCTGTGCCGAGCGCCCCCAGGGCGCCGTATGGAGCGGACTGTCCTCCGGGTTCAGCCACCGCGCAAGTTGAACCACCCATGGCGCGATTTAAGGACCCCAGAGGGTGCGAAATTGGGGCACCTACGCTGGGCCCATGCTCACGATCCGAGAGGACCTCGTCGCCGCGATGGTGGCCCATGCCCGTGCGGACCACCCGGATGAGGCCTGCGGCGTCATCGCCGGCCCCGAGGGCGCCGATAGCCCCGAGCGCTTCATCCCCATGGTCAACGCGGCCCGCTCGCCGACCTTCTACGAGTTCGACTCCGCTGACCTCCTGCGCCTCTACCGGGAGATGGATGAGCGGGATGAGGAGCCGGTGGTGATCTACCACTCTCATACCGCCACCGAGGCCTACCCCTCACGGACGGATATCTCCTACGCCTCCGAGCCGGGTGCGCACTATGTCCTGGTCTCCACTCGGGAGTGCGGTCCAGAGGAGGGCCCCGTGGAGGTGCGCTCCTTCCGGATCGTGGACGGGGTGGTCTCAGAGGAGCCGATCGAGATCGTCGCCTAGGCTGGCCCCCATGTCCGTCGAGGTCCGCATCCCCACCATCCTGCGCCCCTACACCGGAGGCGAGAAGAACGTCACCGGTGAAGGCGCCGATCTCCGCGCGCTCATCGCCGATCTCGATTCCCGCTACCCCGGCATCTCGGAGCGGTTGGTCGACGAGCAGGGCCTACGCAGATTCGTCAACGTCTACCTCAACGACGAGGACGTCCGCTTCCTCGGCGGACTCGACACGGTGGTCGCCGACGGCGACTCCGTCACGATCCTCCCCGCCGTCGCCGGCGGCTGAGCCCGCGCGCCATGCGCTACGACTCGCTGCTCGACTCGGTCGGCAATACCCCGCTGGTGGGCTTGCCGCGCATGTCGCCGAGCGAGGACGTGCGACTTTGGGCCAAACTCGAGGACCGCAATCCGACGGGCTCGGTCAAAGATCGCGCGGCGTTGCGCATGATCGAGCAGGCAGAGAAGGATGGACTTCTCACTCCCGGCTGCACGATTCTCGAGCCCACGAGCGGCAATACCGGCATCTCGCTCGCGATGGCAGCGCGCCTCAAGGGCTACAAGCTCGTGTGCGTCATGCCGGAGAACACATCGGCGGAGCGCACCCAGGTCCTCCGCATGTGGGGTGCGGAGATCGTCTACTCGCCCGGGGCCGGAGGATCCAATGAGGCGGTCCGCGTGGCTCGGCGTATGGCTCAGGAGCATCCCGATTGGGTGATGCTCTACCAGTACGGCAACCCGGCCAATGCCGAGGCGCACTACGCGACGACGGGTCCGGAGATCCTCGCCGACCTGCCCACGATCACCCACTTCGTCGCGGGCCTGGGGACCACGGGCACGCTCATGGGGGCGGGCCGCTACCTACGCGAGCACAAGCCCGACGTGCAGATCGTCGCGGCCGAGCCCCGCTACGGCGAGCTCGTCTACGGCCTGCGCAATCTCGACGAGGGCTTCGTGCCCGAGCTCTACGACCCGAGCGTCCTCACCACGCGCTACTCGGTGGGTCCGCGTGATGCCCTCAAGCGCACGCGTGAACTGCTCGACCAGGAGGGGATCTTCGCGGGCATCTCGACGGGTGCGATCCTGCACGCCGCTCTGGGTCTGGCCAACAAGGCGGTCAAGGCGGGGGAGTCCGCAGACATCGCCTTCATCGTGTGCGACGGCGGCTGGAAGTACCTCTCCACCGGTGCCTACGAGGGCACGATCGACGACGCCGAAGACCGTCTCGAGGGCACGGTCTGGGCATGAGCGACGACAGGCCCAT
>CAZLNF010000116.1:0-6055 GCA_964560885.1 uncultured Actinomyces sp.
AGGATCGCCTGCGCGCCAACTGGCTCGTGAGCCAGTGCATGGTCGTCGGCGACGCCCAGCCCTTCATCGCGGCACTCGTGACGATCGATCCCGAGTCCTTCCCGGGCTGGCTGAAGCAGACAGGCAAGCCCGAGAGCTCGACGATCGAGTCGATGATCACTGATCCCGACCTCGTGGCGGAGATCCAGAAGGCTGTCGACGAAGCCAACAAGGCGGTGTCCAACGCCGAGGCGATCAAGAAGTTCACTATTCTTCCCGTCGACTGGACAGAAGAAGGCGGCCAGCTCACGCCATCCATGAAACTCAAGCGCAACGTCGTCATGAAGGAGTACGCATCCGAGGTCGACGCTCTCTACGCGTAACGCAGGCCCTGGCCTCGCGTCATGCCCGCGACGGCATGACGCGAGGCCTTGGCTTTGCCGGGGTACTCCTCGTCTCCCTCGGCACGGGCGACATGCCCGTGGCGACGATGCAGGTGGCCCTCGTGGCCGTCATCGCGATCCTCGCCCAGCTCGGCACGACCCCGACCCGGCCGGTGTGGCTGAGATACGCGGTCCTCATCGCCGAAGCCGCAGCGATCGCGCTCGTCGTGGTGACATCCGCCCCGGGTGACCGGCCCTCCATCGTCTACCTCGCCGTGCCACCCATCGTGAGCGCCTTTGCCATGGGTGCCGCGGGCCTCAGCTCCGCCATCGCCGTGGAGGGGCTCGTGCTCCTCGTCGGCACGGTGCTGCGCTCACGCGACGACCTGCCCACTGGCGTGGTCGACCTCATCGTCGTCCTGGCGCTCGGGGCCGCGCTCGGCCTGGGCGCGATCCTCACCACCCATCTGCGGCAGCGCATCGCGCCACCGAGCACCGACTACGACGCGGCACGGCGCCTGCTCATGTCCCTGCGCGATGTGGCACGCCAACTCCCGGGAGGCCTGGAGGAGTCGGCTCTGGCCCAGGCCGCGCTCGCGCGCTTTCGCACCGTGCTCCCCCACGACCGTGCCGAGGTGGTGGTGCGCGCCGATGGAGGCCGGCTCCTCACCATCGCGCGCAGCCCGGATGACGCGTCGGGCTGGTCTCCCTCACTGTCGGCAGGGCTCTGGGGCCAGGCCTGGGAGTCCGGGGTCGCGGTCCAGCGCCTGGGTGCCATGGACGGTCCCGAGCTCGGCACCTCGCGAGCATGTGCCGTCATCCCGCTGCGCCTCGGGGACGTGCGCATCGGTCTCGTGGGCATTGAGCGTGCCGGTGGCCTCTGGCCCGTCGAGGACCTCACCGAGGCGCAGACCATGGCCGACGAGGCAGCACTGCGTCTCGATACCGCGCGACTCTTCGACGAAGTGCGTGACCTCGCCACTCTGGAGGAGCGCCGCCGCCTCGCGCGCGAGATCCACGACGGGATCGCCCAGGAGGTCGCCGGCCTGGGATTCCTCGTCGACGACGCGCTCGCATCACAGCCCGATCCCGGAGCGCGCCAGCCCCTGCAGCGCATTCGCGACGAGCTCACCCGCATCGTCACCGAGCTGCGGCTATCCATCTTCGACCTGCGCACCGAGGTCGGCGCGGGGATCGGCGAGGCGCTGTCCTCGCATGTCCGAGCGGTCGGAGCGGAGGCCGGACTCACCGTGCACCTCGTGCTCGACGAGGACCCCACGCGCCTGCCGCCGGGAGTCGCACCGGAGATCCTGCGCATCGCCCAGGAGGCGGTCGCCAATGCACGTCGTCATGCCGAGGCCCGCACGCTCTGGGTGACGTACCGCGTCACTGACGGGAGCGCCTTCCTCCGCGTGGCCGACGACGGTCGGGGCATCGCCGATGGTCGAGCCCGCCCCGACAGCTTCGGCATGCAGATCATGCGGGAGCGCGCGACGCGGATCGGGGCCAGCCTGACGGTCAAGCGGCGTAGCCCCCAGGGCACTGTGGTGGAGTTATCCCTGCAGCCATCGGGAAGCGCCAGTCCCACCGGGGAGGAGAGACCATGACGATCACGGTCCTCCTCGTCGACGATCACGAGCTCATCCGCGAGGGTCTGCGCCGCGCACTCGAGCGCGAGGCCGATGTCGAGGTGGTCGCCGAGGCCGCGAGCGTCGCCGAGGGCATCGCCATGGGCCGCAAGACCGAGCCGACGGTCTCGATCGTGGACCTGCGGCTGCCGGACGGCAACGGCCTCGACGTCGTGCGCGCCCTGCGCGCCCAGTCCGCGGACATGGGCATCGTCGTACTCACGATGTACGCCGGCGACAACCAGCTCTTCGACGCACTCGATGCGGGGGCGAGCGCCTTCGTGCCCAAGAGCGCGCCCGCCGAGGAGATCGTCGCCGCGGCGAGGCACGCCGCGAGCTCACCACACTCCTTCACCTCCGCGGATCTCGCCGATGCACTCAAGCGGCGTACCTCGCCTCAGGGACCGCAGCTGTCCCCGCGCGAGCGCGAGGTCCTGCAGCTGCTCGCTGACGGCCTCGGTGTCTCGCAGATCTCGCGCCAGCTCTTCATCTCGGACTCGACGACCAAGACGCACATCTCCAAGCTCTACGACAAGCTCGGTGCCGGCAATCGCGCGCAGGCGCTCATGACCGCACTCCGCCTTGGCCTGCTCGCCGCTCCCGACGAAGCCCCGTGACGGTGGCCAAGGTCCGCGACAATCTCGTCGCACTCATCGTGACGTGGGTGCTCAGCCGACTGTTGATCCTCGGCACCCTTACGGGCCTCGTCCCCTATCCCGATGGCCCGTCGGTGATCAACGACGTCAAGCTCTACGCCGAGTGGTCCAGCCTCCTCGTCACCGGCAGATTCCCCATCGGCGACGACATGTGGCAGTACCCGCCCGGTGCCGGCATCGTCTTCGCGATCGCCGCGCTGATGGGGTCGAATCCCGTGGCGGCCTTCGTGATCATCGCCCTCGCCTGCGACCTCGCTGCCTTGATCGTCCTCGCCGTGGCCGGACGTCGCCGCGGAGTCGGCCTCGATGCCGCGTGGGCCTGGGTGATTGGAGGGCTCCTCGTCGGCCCGGTGTGGCTCGCCCGCTTCGACGTCGTCCCCACGCTGGCGGCCGTGGTCGCACTGGTGCTCATCGCACGCCCTGTCTGGAGCGGCGCGGCGGCAGCAGCTGGCACGCTCCTCAAGGTCTGGCCCGGTCTCATGCTCATCGCGCTGCCACGGCGCTCCTTGCCCCGCGGCATCCTCGGCTTCGTCGTGATGTCGGCCGCGATCCTCGGCGCGGTGCTCCTCTGGTCCACGGGTGGCGTGTCCTTCCTCGGTGAGCAGGGCGCGCGCGGACTGCAGGTCGAGTCGGTGGGCGCGCTGCCCTTCATGGTGTGGAACGTCTTCACCGAGGTGCCGACCGAGTTCCGCTTCGGTGCGATGGAAGTCGATGTGTCGGCGACCATCCCGCTGGGACTGGCGATCACCCTCGCGGGCTTCGCGGTGCTCGGCGTACTCGGCGTGCTGCGCCTGCTCGGACGACTGGAGACCCTCAGTCCCGCGGATGTCGCGCTCGTGGCACTGCTCGTGAGCATGGTGACCAGCCGGGTGCTGTCGCCGCAGTACTCCGTCTGGGTGGTCGGCGTGGCGGCGGTGACCTTCCTGGATCCGGGCAGCCGCATGCGCTCCGTCGTGTGGCTGCTCGTGCCGTCGATCCTCGTGACGCAGGTGATCTACCCCTACGGCTACGGCAGCTTCCTCAACGGGGACTGGTGGGCGGTCGCACTCCAGGTGATCCGCGTCGCGCTGCTCGTGGCCGCCACCGGGCTCGGACTATGGATCGTGCTCCGTCAGGCACTGAGTCGCCAAGCACTGCGCCGCGGCGTCAGGGAGCCTCATCCAGGAGCTCCAGCCGCTGCAGCGGCGTCGGATGGGTGAAGAGCAGGGCGTAGCGCCAGCGCGGCGGCACGAGGGTGGACCTATTGGTCACCGCGAGGCGCATGAGCAGATCGGCGTAGGCCTGCGGATCCCCCGTCACGGCGAGTGCCTCGCGGTCCGTGCGCGACTCCAGCGAGCGGCTCACCGTGGCAGCACCCACGGAGCCGACAAGGGACGCCACGAGCCCTACCGCGACGACGAGCGGGATGACACGAGGATCTCCCGGATTCCGCGCGTGCAGACGCGCGCGGACGCGGCCTGACAGCACCAGGGCCGCGGCTAGTGCGGCGGTGCCGCCAGCAGCGAGCGCGGCAAGGGCAGTGCCCAGCGCGACATCGCCTTCGCGCACGTGCACGAGTTCGTGAGCGACGAGCGCATCGATCTGCGCAGGAGACAGCGAGTCGCCGACCGTGTCGTAGATGGTGACCGCGCGCGTGGGGCCCCAGCCGGACACGTGCGCATTGATCATCGGCGATCGGTCCCCCACCTCGATCACCGTGACCGTGCCGACCTCTACGCCGAGTCGATCCGCCATAGCGATGACCCGGGAGGTGAGTGCGGGATCCGCGGCCGTGCCCTCAAGCCTCTGGGTCAGTGGGAGAAGGGCGGACACGGCAAAGGCGGCAACGACAGCGGCGGCGACGATCGCGATCCAGCCGCGTCGCGGCCAGCGCCGCAGAATCGCGAGCGCGATCGCGACTCCGAGTGCTCCGAGCGCGACGTAGGCGAGTGACTCCGCAAGCCAACGCAGCCACCATGCCGACGCCGCCTCGGTGAGCAGGCCGGCATCGCGTCGCGCCTGCGCGACAAGCAGGGCGAAGGGCAGCGCGACGAGCTGAGTGGCAGCGAGAAGTGCGGCGGTAGCGAGGAAGCTCGCGATGAATGGCTTGCTCCGCGGCCCAATGCGGGCGAGCGCAGCGCGCGCTTGTGGCACGAGCAGCACGCCGAGGGCAAGGACGGCCGGTGCGAGCCATGCGAGCACACCCGGCAGCCAGACAGCGGAGACGTAGCTCTCGGTAGCGGCCACCTGCTCGGCCGTGAAGTCCGCGAGTCGGTCCGTCGCGAGGTCCGACCAGGGTGCGACTCCCGCGTCCCAGGGCACGAGGACGAGCGCCACGATCACGGCGGCGGCGTACATCGCCAGGGAGGCGATGAGTGCCGAGCGGGCGGGGGTCACCCCGCCATCATGCGACGCCCTCCTCGCCGGTCACCAGGCGCAGGGGTGGGACGAGCCCGGAGCCGGCCAGGACGGCGAAGGCGGCCTGCTCCTCGCCGCCGATCTGGCCCGGGGGGCCCAGGAGCACGCTCACGATGCAGTCACCGCACGCGGCTGGCCGGGCCAGGCAACTGGCGCAGTCGATGGTGAGGTCGCCGGACGTGCTGTCGCTGCCTTCGCTCATGCCTCGTTCGCTCATGCCTCGTTTGCTCATGCCTCGAAGGTAGGGAGGGGGTCCGACAGTCACCCTGTGGATGCCGGCTGCGCGGGCGAACTTCGGGACAAAAGTGCCCTCCAGCGAAGCTTTCGTCCCGAAGTTCGGCCTCGCGGGCGAGCAACGAGGCTCGGCCGGCCAAGAGGTCACACGGCTCAGAGGAGTCGCTCAGACGCCGCCGACGTCGTGGGGGCTATCGCCCTCGTGGCCGGGCTCGGGGCGCGGGATGACCTCGATGCGGTCGGCATTGCCGCACCAGCGGCAGCGCACTTCCTCTGCTTCCTCCTCGAGCGTCTCCTCGCCCTCCACCGCAGGTTCCCCGGCCAGATCGATATGCCAGTACTCCCGGGTGCGGGAGCGGCGTACGACGTCGAAGCGCGTGAGGTTGCCGCAGTGACCGCAGCGCCAGCGATGGCCGGCGTCGGGGATCGTCGCCATGACAGGAGCCTAGGCCGATCATCAGTGGACACGAGGGTGCGGGCCCCGGGGTGTCGGCCCCCCGATGTCGGACCTCCCACCTAGCGTCGTGAGCATGTCGGGCCTGGTCGTGGAGCAGCAGCTCTCCCTCGACGACCTCGGCACGCCCCTGTGCGACGTCACCTTCGTCGTCGTCGATCTTGAGACCACCGGCGGCAAGCCCGTGGACGCGGGCATCACCGAGATCGGCGCGGTCAAGGTGCGCGGCGGCGAGGTGATCGGCGAGTACCAGACCTTCGCCAATCCGGGCGTGCCCATCCCGCCGTTCATCGCCGCGCTCACCGGCATCACCGACCGCATGCT
>CAZLNF010000117.1:0-6047 GCA_964560885.1 uncultured Actinomyces sp.
CGAGCACCAGCGCCACGGTGAAGCCCGAGTTGACGATGATGCGCCCCTGCGTGATCGGGTTGCTCTGCGCGAGGTGGGCATTGAAGTGGTTTTGATTCGTATTGCACGTGAGGAGCGTGAACCACGTGGAGTCCGCCTCGGAGATCGTGCGCCCGAAGGGATGCTGGTAGGTGTCGCCGACCGCGTAATCCTCGAAGAATCGGCCCAATTGGGCGGGATGCACCGTTGCCATGGGGCCATCCTGCCGCCCGTGACGGTCCCGAGCCGTGCGGGGCCCGGTCCGGGGTGGCCATGGGGCCCGGACCGGGTGACAATCGACCATGACCTCTGAGGCCTCCACCACGTCCGTCGAGGCCGCCGCGCGCGTCGGCACCGCTGTGCAGTCCGTCATTTCGGGCAAGCCCGAGACGGTGCGGCTCGCCGTCACGGTCCTCCTCGCAGGCGGACACCTGCTCATCGAGGATGTCCCGGGGGTCGGCAAGACCATGCTGGCCAAGTCCCTGGCGCGCGCCCTGGGCTGCTCCGTGCGCCGCATCCAGTTCACGCCCGACCTGCTGCCCGGCGACGTCGTCGGGGTGAGCGTCTTCAATCGCGAGACGCGTGACTTCGAGTTCAAGCCCGGAGCGGTCTTCGCCAACATCGTGCTCGGCGACGAGATCAACCGCGCCTCGCCCAAGACCCAGTCCGCGCTGCTGGAGTGCATGGAGGAAGGCCAGGTCACGGTCGACGGCACGACCTACCTCCTCGGTCGTCCCTTCATGGTGATCGCGACGCAGAACCCTGCCGAGATGGAGGGCACCTATCCCCTGCCCGAGGCACAGCGCGACAGGTTCATGGCGCGCGTCCACATGGGCTACCCCGATCGCTCCTCCGAGATCCGCATGCTGCAAGCGCACAGCGCCGACGAGCCCCTCGAATCCGTCGCGGCAGTGACCGATGCGGCAGAGGTGCGCGACATGATCGACGCCGTCCGCCAGGTGTACGTCGCTCCGGCCATCGACGCCTACGTGGTCGATCTCGTGTCCGCTACCCGCCAGCACCCGCACGTGCGTCTGGGCGCGTCGCCCCGTGCGGCCCTGCACCTGCTGCGCGCGTCCCGCGCCTCGGCAGCCCTGGCGGGTCGCGGCCACGTGCTCCCCGACGACGTGCAGCGGCTGGCCGCACCGGTCCTCGCGCACCGGCTCGTGCTCACGACGGATGCCCACCTCTCGCGCACGAGCGCGCAGGACATCGTGGCCGAGATCATCACGCGCGTGCCCCTGCCCGCGAGCGCATGAGACAGGCCCTGCGCGCCCTCACCTTCCGAGGCAAGGCGCTCCTCGCGGTGGGCCTGGGGCTCGGCGTGGGAGCAGCACTGTCCGGCCAGCGCGATGTGCTGCGCATCGCCGTACTCCTGCTGGCCCTGCCGCTTATCTCCGCGTGGCTGGCTTCGCGCACGCACTTCCGACTCGGGGCCGAGCGGAGCGTCACGCCCGCGCATGTCCCCGTGGGAAGCACGGCACAGGCCACGCTCACCGTGACCAACCTCGGACGACGCCGGACGTCGACCCTGCTGCTGCACGAGGAGGTCGATCCCCGGCTCGGTCCGTCGATCGATCGCGTGCTCGAGCACGTCGAGCCCGGCGGTGCACGCACCACAGCCTTCCCCCTCGACGCCTCGCAGCGGGGCCGCTTCGATGTCGGGCCCCTCTCCGTGACCGCGGTCGACCCCTTCGGCCTGGTCCGACTCACGCGGTCCTTCCGCGCGACCCAGAGCGTGCTCGTCGTGCCACGGGTGCATGCGCTCGACGGCGCCGTCGACGCGGACCGACGGGGGCGAGGGGATCGCGCGTCCTCCGCCTTGAGTGCCGGTGGAGATGACGACATCATCCCGCGCGAATACCGGCCCGGCGATGACCTGCGCAGGATCCACTGGCGTGCGTCCGCGCATGGCGATGAGCTCCTCGTCCGCCGCGAGGAGCAGCCCTGGACCCGCCACGCCACCATCACGGTCGACGTGACCGCTGACGGCGTGGGCGGCCCGCAGTCGCCCCTGGAGATCGCCCTGAGCATGGCGGCGAGCATCAGCGCCCACCTCATGGCGGGCGGGTGGTCCGTGCGCGTGGACACCCTCGACGGGCGATGCCTCGTGCCCCAGGCCGAGGGCGCGACCGGCCAGGCCCGCGTCCTCGAAACCCTCGCCACGGTGCGGGCCACGTCGCGGGAGGGCGGGGACCTGCTGCGCACGGGATCTGACCTCTCGGTCCTCATCATCCCGGGCACCGAGGCCGCGCTGCGGCGCGTCCCGCCGGTGCACCACCGCTCCCTCGGCTTCGTCGTCGACGTCACGGCGTGGGGATTGCCGGGAGTCGACGGACGCGACGCACTCGCGCGCATGCGCGCCCAGGGCTGGCACGCCGCGAGCCTGGGACGCGAGGCAGGCATCCCCGCTGCCTGGCAGTCCGCCATCGACGATGCGTCCCTCACGGTGCTGCGATGACCGGAGCGCTCCTGCGGATCAGGCCGGCGGCGACGATCGCGGCCGCCATCGCCACCATGACCGCGTCGCTCAGCGTCCTGCCGCTCTTTGACTCCGCACGCTGGATCGTGCCGACAGCGCTCGCCATCATCACGATGGCGCTGGTGGGGGCGGCATCGCGAGCCGTGTCCTTGCCCGCGCCACTGCAACCCGTCCTGCAGGTGATCGTCCTGCTCACGCTCCTCACCGTGATGTTTGCCCAGCCCGCGGCGGCCCTGGGCATCTTCCCCGGCCCGGTCGCACTCGGAGAGCTGCAGCAGTTGACGCGCCTCGCCCTCACCGAGGCCGAAGCGGCTCTCGCGCCGGTGCCCACCACCGACACCCTGCTGCTCCTCTCGGTGGGCGGCATCGGGCTCGTCGCGCTCACGGTGGACACCATCGGCGTCACGCTCAGGCTTCCTGCGCTCGCGGGCATCCCGCTGCTGCTCGTCTTCGCCTTGCCCGCCGCCGTGATCCGCGGCGGCGTGCCGTGGTGGCTGCTGCCGCTCGCCGTCATCGGCTGGCTCCTGCTGCTCGCCGCCGACGCCCGCGACGACGCACGATCCTGGGGACCGCTCCTCACCCGACGCCCCGGTGCACAGACCGGTCCGCGCGCGCATCCACGGGTGCCACGCCCGCGCGCGTCGACAGGAGCTGCTGCCGCTCAGGTCGCGCTCGTCGCGGTGGTGGCGGCCCTGATCCTTCCCACGGCGATCCCCGGGCTGAGCGAGCCGGTGTGGGTGAGCCCCACGGGCGATCGACCCGGCATCGGTGGAGACGGGCCCATCAGCGTGGATCCCTTCGCGTCGCTGCGTCGCGACCTCGTCGACAACCCCGAACGCGAGGTATTGCGCTATCGCACGACAAGCTCAGCGCCCGGCTATCTGAGGCTGGTCAGCCTCGACACCTTCGATGGCGTCACCTGGCGCGCGAGCGATGCCCCGATCCGCGTCCCCGCATCCGAGCCCCTCGGTGCCCCGGACCTGCCCGCTGTCGCCGACATCACCGAGTCGACATGGGATATCCGCATCAGCGACCTGGACAACGCGCAGCTGCCGGTGCCCTATGCGGGCTCGACCGTCACGTCTCTGGCGGATCCGCTGGACGAGCGCTGGACCTGGGACCCGCAGACGCGCACGGTGGGCGGCGTCGGCGTCTCGAGCAGGGACACGGAGTACGCCGTCGCGGCGTACGACGTGGATCCCACGCGTGCCGAGCTGCGCGACGCGACTCGCCGGTCACCCGACTCCCTCCTGCCCTATCTCGCGCTCCCCGAGGGCATCACGCCCCAGCTCGAGACACTCGCCGACGAGGTCACGGCCGGTGCCGAGACGCCCTACGCGCGCGCCGAGGCACTCGTCGACTGGTTCACCGAGAATGGCGGGTTCTCCTACAGCACGAACGTCGTGACACCCCCCGGTGCAGACCCACTCGAATCCTTCCTCGACGAGCGCATCGGCTACTGCCAGCAGTTCGCCGGCACGATGGCGCTCATGGCACGCGCGGTGGGGATCCCATCGCGTGTCGTCGTCGGCTTCACGGGCGGCCGGCTCACCGACGACGGGGAGTACGTCGTCCAGGCGCGCAATGCCCACGCCTGGCCCGAGCTGTGGTTCTCCGGCATCGGCTGGGTGTGGTTCGAGCCGACGCCGCGCATCGGAGCGGGCGTCGTGCAGCCCGACTACTCGCGCGATCGCCCCGACCGCGACACCCCGGAGGCACCGACCCCCGAAGAGGCCCCGGAGCAGCAGGCACCCGACGCAGCGGCACCGCTGTCGGCCACGTCCGCCAGCGGTCCGCCGGTCGCGCTCATCGTCCTCGCCGTGATGGGGCTCGCGATCCTCCTTGCCCTGCCGACGGTGATCATCGCGTGGCGACGCCGGCGTCGGACATCGCTCGCGGACCCGAGGCAGCGCATCGAGGCGACCTGGCGGGACCTGGGCGAGAGCATCACCGACCTGGGGTGGACGTGGTCGCGAGCCGCCACACCGCGCGAGGCCTCCAATGCGCTCGCCCGACAGGTCCGGCTCGGCGAGCCAGAGCGAGCAGCCCTACGCCGACTGGTGTGGTGGATCGAGCAGGTGCGCTACGCGCCACCCGCTGTCGATGTCGTGCCGCCGACGTCCGCCGAACTGCGCGCAGACCTCGCGGTCCTGCGGCGCGCGGCGCAGGGCGCGGCGGTGCGCTCACGACGGATCCGGGCGCGCCTGGCTCCGCCCTCACTGTGGGGTGGCGGCCTGCGCGAGAGCTCAGTTGAGGGCGCGCGCGCGACCGCACGCGTGTAGGCATATAGGCGTACAGAAGTGGTGATCGCGCCTTCGGCGAGGGCGCGATCTACGTGATGCTCTGGGTTACTGGGGGCCTTCGTCGCGGCGCTTGCGCCAGCGATCCTCGAGCCGATGCATGAAGCCCGACGACTGCTTGGGTGCGCGCTGCGGTGCGCTCGCCCCGGGCGCCGCCTGCGGTGCCGCTTCACCCTCGGCGGTGGCTGCTGCAGGTCGAGCACGCAGTCCGAGGTAGGCGAGGGTGGCACCCACGACCATGATGACGAAGCCCGCCACTCCGAGCGGGATGAGCGGCAGGATCGCGCCGAGCATGAGGAGGGTGACGCCAGCGAGGAGGACGAGTACGCCGAAGGCGGCACGACCGCGACTCGCGCGCCCCGCCGCACCACTGCGCAGGGAGGTGGCGAATTTGGGGTCCTCGGCATAGAGGGCCCGCTCCATCTGCTCCAGCAGACGTTGCTCGTGCTCGGACAGCGGCACTGCCGACCTCCCCTCGTGGGCTCTCTCACAGGATAGGCACCCGGAGCCAGTCTGGAAACCCGGCGGGGTGATTTGCCTCGTGGAGCCCCCCTGATCGGTCAGGAATCACCCCGGATCGGCCGTCCGCCCTCAGTCGTCGGTCCACAGCCGGGCGGGGCGGACGACGTCGTGGCCGAAGCGCTCGCGGAGGCGGTCGGCGGCCACCTCGGCCGCCCGGCGATCGACCGGGGAGGCCGTCAGCCCGTCGTCGAGGAGCAGCTGCTCGGCACTCCCCTCGAGGTCGACGAGTCCCTCGAGGCGTACGCCGACGAGCCGGATGCGGGCGCGCTGGAGACGGAGGGCGGCGTAGAGGTCGACGGCGGTGTCGTAGACGACCTGGCCGACGTCGGTGGGGGCATCGAGGGTGCGGGAGCGGGTGATGGTGGTGAAGTCGGCGAAGCGCACCTTGAGCACGACCGTGCGGCCGCGGATGCCGTGGCGGCGTGCGCGCGCGGCGACCTTCTGCGCCAGGCGCAGGATCTCCCGAGCGATGATCTCGGGGTCGTCGATATCGCGGGCGAAGGTCTCCTCGTTGCCGATGCTCTTCTCCGCGGCGTCGGGCACGACATCGCGGTCATCGCGCCCCCAGGCCAGGTCGTGCAGGCGCTGGCCCGAGGCCTGGCCGAGCGCGCGCACCAGGGTGTCGACGGGGGTGTGTGCGATATCGCCCACGGTGCGCAGGCCGAGGGAGACGAGTCGCTCCTCGGTGCGCTCCCCCACTCCCCACAGGGCAGCGACGGGCAGAG
>CAZLNF010000118.1:0-2952 GCA_964560885.1 uncultured Actinomyces sp.
CCATGACGATGAAGTCTGTGATGGCGGGGGAGTAGACGGCTCCTCCGGCGCACGGACCCATGATGAGCGAGATCTGAGGGATGACGCCCGAGGCCTGCACATTGCGGTTGAAGATCTCGCCGTACAGGCCCAGGGATACGACGCCCTCCTGGATCCGCGCACCCCCCGAGTCGTTGATGCCGATGATCGGGCAGCCAGTCTTGAGCGCGAGGTCCATGACCTTGACGATCTTCTCGCCGAAGACCTCTCCCAGGGATCCGCCAAACACGGTGAAGTCCTGTGCGAAGACGCACACGGGTCGCCCGTCGATGGTGCCGTAGCCGGTGACCACGCCGTCGCCGTAGGGGCGCTCGGAATCGAGACCGAAGTTGTGCGAACGGTGACGTGCGAGCGCGTCGATCTGCTGGAAGGAACCCTCGTCGAGCAGTGCCTCGATCCGCTCCATCGCGGTGAGCTTGCCCTTGGCGTGCTGCTTGTCCACGGCGGCCTGACGGCGGCCAGCCGCGTCCGTGCGGCGCTGGAGGAGTTCCTCGGCCTTGTCCGCGGTGGTGTGCGGCACGCCGGATGTGGAGGAAGTCGTCACGCGCGTACCTTAGCCGGATGAGCGGCGATCCCGGCAGGCCCGAGCGTGAAGCCCTGGGCTCGCTGGATCCCCTGCGAGCCTCAGGTTGGGCTCCTTGGCCGGTGCCCGAGGTCCTGGAAACGACCCCGTCGACGATGCTCGAGGTGGAGCATCGCGCCCGTGATGGCGCGCCCGAGGGCACGGTCGTGGTCGCGGAAGAACAGACCGAGGGCCGCGGCCGCCGGGGGCGCACCTGGGATTCGCCGGCGCGCACGGGCCTGTGGTGGAGCGTGCTCCTGCGCCCGCAGGTGCCACCGGATCACCTCGGCTGGCTTCCACTCGTGATCGGCATCGGCGTGGCCCGGGGCTTGCGCAGCGGGGTCGGTGTCGACGCGGAGTTGAAGTGGCCCAACGACGTCCTGGTCGGTGGACGCAAGCTCGCCGGAATCCTGGCCGAGCGGCTTGCCGATGGCGGCGTCGTCGTCGGTGTCGGGATCAACGTCGACCAGGAGGAAGCAGAGCTCCCCACCGGGGGTGCCTCCCTGCGCACCTCAGGGCACGTGGTCGATCGCACCGGGGTGCTTGTCGACGTGCTCGTTGCCGTCGCGCAGTCGTATCGGGAGTGGCTCTCGGGCGTGGACATGAAGGCGGAGTACGTCGCGCGCTCCGCCACGATCGGCCGGGCGGTCACGGCCGACCTCGGGAGACGCGTCATCGAGGGCCGCGCCGGGGGACTCGGAGCCTCGGGCGAGTTGGTCATCATCGATGCAGAGGGCGTGGAGCACCTACTGTCGGCCGGCGATGTGACGCTCCTGCGACCGGACTCCTGACCGGACTCCCGACCGGTCTATCCCCTCCCTGCGGGACATGGCCGCGTCTGGCTGCGCCGCGCTGCGTGCGCGTGCCACGATGCCGCTATGGGATATCCGACGAAGTTGCTCGGCGAGGGCGAGGTCATCGAGTTCGAGATGCACCCGCACTGGCGCGGGTTGATCCTGCCGGTGATCTGGCTGCTCCTCACGGTCTTCGTCGGAGTGTGGCTCTACAACTCCCTCGGATCGTGGTTTCCCGACTCGGTGATCTCTTCCGTAGGCCGGTGGGCGATCATCGTCGCGGGCCTGCTCATCCTCGTCCTGTGGGTGATCCGGCCCTTCCTCTACTGGATCACCACGCAGTACGTCTTCACCAACCGTCGCATCATCACGCGCGCTGGCGTCATCTCGAAGAAGGGCCGCGACATGCCCTTGGCGAAGGTCAACAACGTGTCCTTCGAGGTGGGCGTGCTCGGACGCATCCTCAACTACGGGCGTCTGGAGATCACTTCCGCGAGCGATGAGAACCTCATCATCGATGACGTGCCCAACGTCGAGGTGATCCAACGCGACGTCTACCGGCTCCATGAGCAAGACGATGACCGTCGCCGTGGGCGCAGCCTGGAGCAGGGCGGCGATCCGGTGCCGCCTGGCGATGGCACCTGATCCCACCGAGGCTCTCGAGGAGATCGTCCTGGGAGGCCCGCAGACGTTCACTCGCGAGGACCTCATCCGACTGTCCGGCGTCTCCGATCACCTTGCACGTGCCCTGTGGCGGGCGCTCGGCTTCCCCGACACCGGCGGAGCCGCGGCCTTCACGGAGGCCGACCTCGATGCACTCCGCATCGTCTGGGACCTGATCCAGCGCGGGCTCCTCGACGATGACACCGCCATCGTCCTGGCGCGCAGCCTCGGACAGTCGACGGCTCGCCTTGCCGACTGGCAGGCCGAGGCGGTGGGCCGACTCCTCGTCGAGCAGGAGCACCTCGAGGGCCGTGACATCACCGAGGATCCCGAGGTGGTCGAGCGCATCGTCGCGCGCACCGCGGAACTTGTCGGCCCGCTGGAGCGCCTGCTCGACTACGCCTGGCGCCGACAGCTCGCGGCCGTGCTCGATCGACGGCTGGCGCGGACCGAAGTCATCGGCGAGCCGAGCGCGGATGGCACGGTGGGTTTTGCTGACCTGGTGGGGTTCACTCGCTTGAGCAGGCAACTCGAAGATGCCGACCTCGCGGCACTCGTGGAGAGGTTCGAGGCAGTGAGCGCCGATGTCGTCGCTGGCACGGGAGCGACTCTCGTCAAGACGGTGGGCGACGAGATCCTCTTCGTGGCCGATGATGCGAGCACCGCAGCCGAGACGGCGTTGGGCCTCCACGACGCCCATGCCCGCGATCCGGACGTCCCGGAGATGCGCATTGGATTGGCGAGCGGTCCCGTCCTACGCCGCATGGGCGATGTCTTCGGCTCGACGGTCAATCTGGCCAGTCGCCTCACCGCGCTCGCGCGGCCTGACTCGACCCTGGTCGACGCCGCCACGGCCGCGCAACTCTCGGTGCTCCCCGGCGTCGGCTTGCGCCA
>CAZLNF010000118.1:3052-5941 GCA_964560885.1 uncultured Actinomyces sp.
CGCGTAGGGGCCTAGATAGGTGTGACTGCGTCGCGCTCGGCGAGCTCGCGATCGGCGTCGTCGTCCGCGGGGATCGCGGGGAAGACCCACTTGCGATAGGACCAGAAGCGGAAGAGCGTGCCGAGGCCCAGGCCGATGACATTGGCGCTGATGTTGTCGGCGATGGGGCTATCGAGGCCGAGCGCATAGTGGCTCAGCCACAGGCACGACAGCGCGATGACCATGGCGACGCCATTGAGTGCGAAGAAGAGGATGTACTCGCGGCCCATATGGGTGCGGCCGCGGTGCCGGAAGGTCCAGAAGCGGTTGCCGAAGTAGGCGAATGTCGTCGCGGCGATGACGCTGAGGGCCTTGGCCGTGAGCGGCTTGTCCTGGAGCGGACCGACGTAGAGGAGGAAGTTGAAGAGGCCGACGTCGATGACGAAGGCGAAGGAGCCCACGATGCCGAACTTCGCGATCTCGCGGTAGAGCATGCTCACAGACCCTCGGAGCCGGTCGACGAGCGACGGGCGCGCGTCAGTGGCCGGGCCCGTGTGAGACATGGGGGGATGCTATCCCGGCTTCCCCCGGGCGCGTGGGCTGAGAGTGGTCACCTCGGTAGGGTCGCAGCGTGACCCACGCCACCGGTGACGTGACCCACGCCACCGGAGTCCCCCTCGTCGGCATGGTGGGCGGCGGTCAACTCTCGAGGATGACCGCCGCACCTGCGGCTGCCCTGGGGATCGGCTTCCGGGTCCTCGCAATGGAACCGGATGAATCGGCCGCCCAGGTGACGGCCGACGTGGTGCTGGGTCGCCATGACGACCTCGAGGCGCTGCGCCGCCTCGCACGCGGGGCCACGGTGGTGACCTTCGATCATGAGCACGTGCCGCCCGAGCACCTGCGGGTGCTTGAAGGAGAAGGCGTCGCCGTGCGTCCCGGGCCGTCGGCGCTTGTGCACGCCCAGGACAAGATCACCATGCGCGAGGCACTCGACCGGGCCGGGGTGCCCTCCCCCGCATGGCGACATGTCGAGTCCGTCGAGGATCTCGAGTCAGTGGGGGAGGTGCTCGGCTGGCCACTCATCCTCAAGGTCTCGCGCGGTGGCTACGACGGGCGCGGCGTATGGATGGTCGATGACGTCGAGGCGGCGCGACGCGTGATGGCAGAGACCGCCCTCGTGCCGGGTGCGCGGTGGCTTGCCGAGGAGCGCGTCGGCTTCACGCGCGAGCTCGCAGCGCAGGTCGCGAGGAGTCCGCACGGCCAAGCCGTGGCCTATCCCGTCGTGCGCACGGTGCAGGTCGATGGCATGTGCTCGGAGGTCGTGGCCCCGTGCCCGGAACTGTCCGATGATCGCGCCCTCGAGGCGCAGAGGATCGCGCTCCGGATCGCCCAGGCGCTCGACGTGACGGGCATGCTGGCCGTCGAGCTCTTCGATACGCCCGGGGGAGTGCTCGTCAACGAACTCGCCATGCGACCGCACAACTCGGGGCACTGGACGATCGATGGAGCGGCGACAAGCCAATTCGAAAACCACCTGCGCGCGGTCCTCGACCTGCCGCTGGGTGATCCGGGTGCCCTCGCCCCCTGGTCCGTCATGGTCAACATCGTCGGGCCGCGCGACACCGAGGGGCTCCCGCCCCTCTACGACGCCTATCGCCACGTGCTCGCCCGGGATCCCGGCATCAAGGTCCACCTCTACGGCAAGGAGATCCGCCCCGGGCGCAAACTCGGTCACGTGACCGCAGTGGGTGACGATCTCGACGACCTGCTCCGTCGCGCTCACCACGCGGCCGACTACTTCATGGGAGTGATCGATGAGTGAGTTGACTCCGTCGGTAGGCATCATCATGGGCAGCGACTCCGACTGGCCCGTCATGGAGGCAGCGGCCCTGGCGCTGGCTGAGTTCGATGTGGCCTACGAGGCCGACGTCGTCTCGGCACATCGCATGCCCAAGGAGATGGTGGAGTACGCCGAGTCCGCTGCAGATCGCGGCCTGCGCGTCATCATCGCGGGCGCGGGCGGGGCCGCGCATCTGCCGGGGATGGTCGCCTCCCTCACCCCGCTCCCCGTGATCGGTGTCCCCATCCCGCTCACGCACCTGGACGGACTCGACTCCCTGCTGTCCATCGCACAGATGCCCGCGGGGGTCCCTGTGGCGACCGTAGCCGTGGGCAATGCGCGCAATGCCGGACTCCTCGCGGTGCGGATCCTGGCAACCTCGGATCGGGAACTGCTCGCTCGGATGCGGGACTTCCAGGCGGCGCTCCGCGAGACGGCGATCGAGAAGGGTGCCCGGGTCCGCGATCATGGGTGAGCGAGATGCCCGCCTCTACGGCACACCGGAGGTCGCGGCGCGCGTGCTCGATGAGACCTCGACGTGGTTCGTAGTGGGCCTGGGCAACAACCCCGCTCGCGATGCCTTCCGCATCGCCCAGCTGCTGCAGTCGCGGGGCAAGCGCATCGTGCCGATCTATCCGCGTGCCGAGATCGTGCATGGCGCGCAGGGCTACGCGACGATTACCCAAGCCGCAGCCTCGGTCGGGCCGCCGGATGTCGTGGACATGTTCGTGCGGTCTGACCGAGTGGGTCCGCTTGTCGACGAGGCGATCACCGCGGGCGCGCAGGCGATTTGGATGCAACTCGGGGTGATGGATGAGGCAGCAGCCTCACGCGCCGTGGATGCCGGTCTCGACGTCGTCATGGACAACTGCCCGGCCATCGTCTGGGGCCGGGACTAGGAAGTAGGGCGCCCGAGTGCGCGGTAGGTCCACCCGGCGGCGCGCCAGCGCTCGACGTCGAGGGCGTTGCGGGCGTCGATGAGGTGACGCTGGCGCACGACAGGCGTGACGGCGGCGGGGTCGAGGTCTCGGTAGTCGGACCATTCGGTGAGCAGGAGGACGACGTCG
>CAZLNF010000119.1:0-5905 GCA_964560885.1 uncultured Actinomyces sp.
GCCCGCGCAGCAGCGAAGCCAATGCCGGTCTCGCTCCCCGCCCCGGTGACGAGGGCGGCGCGTCCAGTGAGGTCGAGGCTGGCGGGCAGCATCAGGCAACCAGGCGACGCACGGCCTCGGCGAAGAGCTTCGTGTGCAGGTCGACGTCGGCCGCCGTGGTCGTCGGGCACATGAGAGCCATGTTGTGGAAGGGCGTCATGAGCACGCCGCGGTTGGCCATGAAGAGGTGGAGGTACTCATCGAGGTGCTCGTCCTCCGCGTGCGCCGACTCGGTGCCCGTGCGAGGCGCAGGTCGCGCGAACCGGTACTCCGCTCGCGCACCAAGCTGGGAGATTGACCAGGGCACGTCGTACTCATGCAGCGTGGCGACGACTCCCTCGGTGAAGCGCGTGGCGAGCGCAATCATGTGCTCGAACGCCGAATCGGTGAGGACCTCGCCGAGGGTTGCGCGCATGGCCGCGGTCGACATGACATTGCCCGCGAGCGTGCCGCCGACCCCACCGACGTCGATGAGATCGGCATCGGGATGCTCCTGGACCATCTCGGCGACGCGCTCCGTGATGCCATAGGCACCCGAGGGGATGCCGCCACCGATGCTCTTGCCGATGACAAAGATGTCGGGGTCGAGGTCCCAGGCCCCCGTGCATCCGCCCGGACCCGCCGAGATCGTGTGCGTCTCGTCGATGAGTAGCAGGGTGCCGTGCTTGCGGCACAACTCCGTGACGCCCTCAAGGAATCCGGGTTCCGGGAGGACGATGCCGATGTTGGTGAGCGCCGGCTCGGTGATGAGCACGGCGACATCGCCATGGGCGAGGGCACGCTCCACCGAGTCCAGGTCGTTGAACTCCACCGCGCGCGTCGTCTGCTCGATGGGAGAGGGTGCTCCGACATTGCCGCGACGCAGCTCGGTCGATCCCCCCGGTCCCATCTGCACGAAGGTCTCATCGACCGACCCGTGGTAGCAGTAGGAGAAGGCAGCCACCTTGGGACGGCCCGTCACCATGCGCGCTAGGCGCAGGGCCCAGCGGTTGGCGTCGGTAGCGGTGAGCGCGAAGGACCACAGCGGCAGTCCGAATCGACGGGTGAGATCCGCGGCGACCCACTCCGCATCGGCGCTCGGCATCATCGTCGTGATGCCGCCTTCCACGCCAATGCGCTGCTGCACGGCCTTGACCGTTGCCTCAGGCGAGTGTCCCGCCATGGCACCGGTGTCGCCGAGTGCGAAGTCGATGTACTCATTGCCGTCGACATCGGTGATGCGATTGCCGTGCGCGGTGGCGAGGTAGAGCGGGTAGCCACCCGACCACTTGTTCATCCACGTCATGGGCACGCGGCCGAAGAGGTGGTCAGCCTGCCCATAGAGCTCGCGTGAGCGGGGGGAGCGAGCGGCGTACGTCGACCGCTCCTCTTCGAGTGCGGACTGCAGGCGGACTCGGTCGATCTCGGTCATGTCATCCCTCGACGGTGGTAGGCGGTAAGGCTCCACGATAGGGCCGGGAGGCCGGTCAGCCCGTCAGGGGCGGCTTCGCCGACCCGCGATGAGAAGGCCGATCATCACGGCGAGGATCTCGATCACGGCGCTACCCAGGAGGAGTGACCGCCAGCCCCACTCCACGAGCGCGGCGGCAAGGACGGATCCCAGGGCGAAGGCACCGGTCTTGAGCGAAGTCGCCGCGACGAAGACGAGTGAGCGCAGATGCGTCGGCGATTCACGGTCGCGCACCTGCAGCACCGCCGAGAGCTGCGGTGCCTCGAGGAAGCCGAGCAAGACGCCGACCGCGAAGGCGATCGGCATTGACGGCACCACGGCGAGCGCCGCGAAGGCCAGTCCGAGTCCGAGAGTCGTGACGACGACCATCGTGCCGGGACCCTGGCGGATGGGTCTCCTCGCGAAGGTGATGGAACCGAGCAGAGCGCCTGCCGCGACCACCGCGAGGAGGAGAGCGCCGATCCCGGCGTCGCCGGCAAGCTCCTCCCCCATGAGAGGGGCGCCAATGACAAGTCCCGCGATCCCAACGAAGGCGAGCGTGCTGATGATGGTCGAACGACGTAGCGACACCGAGTGCCAGAAGACCGTGAGTGAGCGCACAGCGTGCAGGAGTGGCTGCGGCTCGTCAGGGAGCTCGTCCACGGTCCGTGAGGGGATCGGCACGAGCGGGAGCACGAGCGCCGCAAGGAGATACAGCAGCACAGCGACCTCGAGCGATGCGGCTCCGGGGGTGTTGGCGTCATAGACATAGGCGACACCGACGATGGCCGGTCCGACGATGTCACCGACGTTGTAGGTCGCGACATCAACCGAATAGGCCCGGGCGGGAACGACATCGGGGACGACCCGCCGCAGTTGCGCACTCCATGCACCGGTGAGCATCGGGTGGAAGAGACCCGCCGCCCCCGCGATGAGCATGAGGACACCCAGCGGCCACGACCCCACGCCGACAGCGAGGGCTGCGGAGCAGGCGGCAAGGGAGAGGATGGCGAGTCCGTAGCCGCGCTTCGGGTGCACCGCGCGGTCCATGAGCGCGCCGACGAGAGGGCCCACGATCCCGGCGATCGCGGTGACCGAGGCGACGATGAGAGATCCCTCCGAGGCCGAGCCCCCCGCGGCGAGCACCCCCAGAATGATGGCGGTCGGCAGGCCCGCGTTAGCCGCGCGTGCAAGGGATCCGACGGCGGCATAGGTGGTGAGACGTCGCGTGGAGCTCCCGGGCATCCGGGAGCTCCCGAGGGGTGATGAACTCCCGGTCGACACGGTCGCAGCCTACGGAGGACCGCAGCGTGAGCGCACCACCGTGCCAGCGCGGTGTGACCTGGCCAAGGGGGCCCCCTAGAGTGTTACCGTCCCAGTTTCTGAGAATCGGAGTTCATCGTGGAGTTCGGCCAGTTCCTATGGAGCCTTCTCGTCATCTTCTTCATGATCATGTACTTCATGATCCTGTTCAGTGTCGTCATCGACCTGTTCCGCAATCACCAGATGGGCGGCTTCGCCAAGGCCCTTTGGATCATCTTCCTCATCTTCGTTCCGCTCATCTCGCTGCTCATCTACGTGATCGTCTACGGCAAGTCCATGGCCCAGCGCCAGCAGACGGCCGTGGTCGAGGCGCAGCAGGATCAGGCGGCGTACATCAAGCAGGTCGCGGGCACCAGCCCGGCTGAGCAGATCGCTCAGGCGCAGCAACTCCTCAACTCCGGCGCCATCTCGCAGGGGGAGTTCGACAAGCTGAAGGCCAAGGCGCTCAGCTAGACAGCGTTCTCAAGCCTCCGAGGAGCACCCGATCTCAAAGGTCGGGTGCTCCTTGCTTATCCGAGGGCGAAGGCTCCCGGCGTCGTGGCGAGGACGGCGAAGCCCGCGACGATGCCGACGCTGCCTAGGGCGAGAAAACCGATCTGAATCGACCGGCGCTGCACGATGGTCGTGAGACCAGCAACGAAGAGCACCACGGCGAAGAACACGTTGGCGAGGTCGAAGCGGTCAGAGTTGGCGTCGGCTGTCTCGGCTGCGATGCGCAGGGTCTCGGCCTGCTCGTCGTAGGCCTGGCCCTCGACGAGCAGCACCTGACTGGGGAGACTGGCGAAGGCGGGATTCTCCGGGACAAAGGGCGTGGGGGGTGTCGTCTCTTCGGGCTCGTCGCGCCACCACTCGAAGGCCGCGAGGAGCTCTGGGCTCATGATGCCCTGCGACAAGTAGTCGGCGACCGTGGTGTCGCCAGACTCGCTGGCCGCCACGAAGGCCAGCGCCGTCTCCACGAAGAGTGAGACCTCCTGCTGACGCTCCTGCCCCGACCGGATGTAGGCATCGTTGGCGAGCGAGATGGCGGCCTGCTGCTCGGAGTAGCTCTTCAGCACCAGATCGCTGGTGAGTGATTCGCGGTACGCCGACCACGCTGTGAGCACAGCTGCGATGCCCAAGAGGATGGCCGCCGCGATCGCGAGGGCACCCTGCGTGGCGTTTGCCTTGCTCTCTGCGGTGTCGCTCATCGTCTCTCCTGGTTTGCCCGATGCGCCCGTGCGCGTGATGTCCCTGACCTGGTTGAAAACCGTAGTGGACGTTGGCGCCCAGCGCTGTCCGAACGGCGCTAGAGGCTCGGCGTGGCGCCGGGGTCAGGCGTCGTTCGCCAGCCCGTCAATCACATGCACGCCCGGGTAGGCAGACAGGGCCGCACCGGGCAGCACGATCTTGGAGCGGCGCAGGCCGCTGCCGATCACAATCGCCGGCTGAGCAATGACGCGCGAGTCCACCAGGATCGGCCAGTCAACGGGCAGGCCGATCGGGGTGATCCCGCCGTACTCCATGCCCGTCATCGCGACGGCATCATCCATGGATGCGAAGGAGATCTTGCGGACGTCAAGCCAGCGTCTCGCGACGCCGTTGACATCCGCACGTGTGGTCGCGAGCACCAGGCACGCAGCCATGCGCACCTGCCCCTCGCGCTTGCCGGCGAGGACCACGCAGTTGGCCGAGGCCTCGAGCGGCACGGCATAGGCCTCACAGAAGGCTGCTGTGTCGGCAAGATCGGGATCGATGGGGGAGACACCCACGCTGTCGCTTTCGCTCCATTCGGCCAGGGCCGCCGCAGTGGCGGGGGCGAGGAGATCCACATGGGCGATCGCGGGAGTGACATCGAGGTTGCCCAGCGGCATCATGTGCCGATGAGACCACATCCGGGGGGTGGGTAGGCGTGACGACGTGCATCGACGATACCCCCACGGGTATACTGGCTCGATACGAGAGAAGGAGTCCGTCCCATGTGCAGCCCCGCCCCCTGCTACGCGTGCGGCAAGGTCACCTGGACCGGCTGCGGCGAGCATGCCGATCAGGTCATGGCGTCCGTCCCCGAAGCAAAGCGCTGCACCTGCGCCTAAGCGGCGCGCACTCGAGCGCAGACCGTCCGAAGCGAGCGGTCCCCACTCACACTTCCTACGCCGGGAGGCACCATGCCTGCGCGCTCGGCTGACGGTGCACTGCGCGGTGAACGCATGGCGACCATCCTGGTGCGCCTGCGTGAGCAGGGCGAAGTCCACGCCACTGATCTCGCCGCGGAGTTCGGCGTCTCCCAGGCGACGCTACGTCGCGATCTCGCGATCCTCGAGGAGCAGGGGCTGTGCACGCGTCGCTACGGCGGGGCCGTGCCCACTGAGTCGAGCACGGAGCTTCCCGTCGCCTACCGCGATCGACGGTCCCAGAAGGAGAAGGCCGCTGTCGCCAAGGCCGCCGCTGATCTCCTGCCTCCCGGGCCGCAGACAGTCGGCTTCACCGGGGGTACGACGACCAGCGAGATCGCGCGTGTGCTGTCGAAGCGTGTGGACCTTGTCGTGGTCACCAATGCCCTCAACATCGCCAGTGAGATGGCGGCCAAGCCCCGTATCCGCGTGGTGGTCTCGGGCGGGGTCGCGCGCTCGCAGAGCACGGAGCTCGTAGGTCCCTGGGCCGAGTCGGCACTGGCTCAGGCCAGCATTGGCACGGCGTACATCGGAGTGGATGGCCTGGATCTCGAGGGAGGGCTCACCACGCACGACAGCGTCGAGGCGCGCACCAATGCGGTGCTGCTCGAACGTGCAGAGCGAGTCGTGGTGGTCGCGGACTCGAGCAAGATCGGCCGGGTGCTCCCCGGGCTGATCGCTCCGATCACGGCCGTGAACGTGCTGGTGACGGATGCGGGGATCACGACCGATGTGCTTGCCGCACTTGAGGCGCAGGGCGTGGAGGTTGTGATCGCCTAGCGGGCGGTGCAGACGCCCGGGTTGGGAACTCCGCGCTCGCAGAGCGGAGCGCGCTGGCAGACTCCCCGCATGGATCTCACCCAGCTCACAGCGACCGAGCTCATCGAGCTCTACCGCAGCGGCCAGGCCTCACCCGTCGAGGCGATGCAGCAGGTACTTGAGCGAGTGGTGCGCGTGGATCCGC
>CAZLNF010000120.1:0-5802 GCA_964560885.1 uncultured Actinomyces sp.
GAAGTTCATCTAGGAGGCCTGGGAGATGTCAGAGATCCTCGTGCTCGTCGAGCATTCCGACGGAGCCGTCAAGAAGGTCACGCTCGAGCTGCTCACCCTCGCGCGGTCGCTCGGCACGCCCGCGGCCGTGTGGCTGGGCAAGGGAGTCTCGGCGGATGCACTCGCCACCCTGGGCGAGTACGGCGCCGACAAGGTCTACGTCGCCGATTCCGCGGATCTCGACGACTTCCTCGTCGCTCCCAAGTCCGAGGTCCTCGCGCGCGTGATCGCTGACTCCGGCGCGGCCGCGGTCCTGATCCCGTCGACCGCCGAGGGCAAGGAGATCGCCGGTCGTGTCGCCATCAAGACCGGGTCGGGTGTCATCACCGATGCCGTCGGCGTCGCCGCTGATCTCACGGCCACGCAGAGCGTCTTCGGCGGCTCCACCGTCGTCAAGTCCAAGGTGTCCACCGGGACCCCGATCATCACGGTCCGTCCCAACTCCGTGGCTCCTGAGGCCGCATCTGCTCCCGCTGCGCGCGTCGACGTGAGCGCGGATGTCTCTGACTCAGCCAAGTCGGCTCGCGTCACGGATCGCACGGTGGCGCGCAAGGGCGGTCGCCCGGAGCTCAGCGAGGCTGCCGTCGTCGTCTCCGGCGGTCGTGGTGTGGGCGGAGCCGAGGGCTTCGGAGTGGTCGAGGCCCTCGCCGACAGCCTCGGTGCCGCGGTCGGTGCGTCGCGCGCCGCGACGGACGCGGGCTGGTACCCCCACCAGTTCCAGGTGGGGCAGACCGGCAAGACCGTGTCCCCGCAGCTCTACATCGCCAACGGCATCAGCGGTGCGATCCAGCATCGCGCGGGCATGCAGACGTCCAAGACCATCGTCGTGGTCAACAAGGACCCCGAGGCCCCGATCTTCGAGCTCGCTGACTTCGGCGTCGTGGGGGATCTCTTCGCGGTCGTCCCTCAGTTGACCGACGAGATCTCCAAGCGCAAGGGCTGATCTGACAGGGCGAGTAGGCTCACCTCGTGCAGTTGGACCGCGCCTATCTCGATCACGCGGCGACCACGGCCCTCCTCCCGGAAGCGGCCGAGGCGTGGCGCGAGGCGGCATCGCGCGTGGGCAATCCTTCGTCCTTGCATGCGGCAGGTCGCGCATCGCGTCGCGTCGTCGAGGAAGCCCGCGAGTCGATCGCGGATGACCTGCGGGTGCGGCCGAGTGAGGTGATCTTCACGTCGGGCGGCACGGAGGCGGACAACCTCGCGGTCAAGGGACTTGCCTGGGCGCATCCGGATCGTCCACGCATTCTCTGCTCGGCCATCGAGCACCATGCTGTGCTCGATCCCGTGGCATGGCTCGGGGAGCAGGGCCGTGACATTGACTGGCTGCCCGTCGACTCCTTCGGCCGCGTCGACCCCGACGTGGTGAAGGCACGGTTGGGAGATGACGTCGCCCTCTGCACCGTCATGTGGGCCAACAACGAGGTCGGCACCGTGCAGCCCATCGCCGAGATCGCCGCGGCATGCGGGGAGGCGGGCGTGCCCTTCCATACCGATGCCGTGCAGGCCATCGGGCAGCTCCCGGTCGACGGGTCCCTGCCTGGTCTCACTTCCCTGGCGTTGAGCGGCCACAAGATAGGCGCCCCGGTCGGCACGGGCGCACTGGTGCTCCGCCGTGACGCTCGCGTGGTTCCTGTCGTGCACGGCGGTGGCCAGGAGCGCGAGGTGCGCTCGGGCACTCTCGACGCGGCGGGGATTGCCGCCCTTGCCGTCGCGGTGCGGCACGCGGTGACGGCCCAGGCCGATCACGCCGCACGCATGGTGGCCCTGCGTCAGGAGCTCATGGAGGGCATCCTGCGCGTTGCGCCCGAGGCCATCGTCAACGGAGACCCGGTCGATCGGCTGCCCGCCAACGTCCACGTGTCCTTCCCCGGCTGCGAGGGCGACACCCTCCTCATGCTCCTCGATGCGGCAGGCGTGGAGTGCTCCACCGGGTCGGCCTGCACCGCAGGCGTGCCGGAGCCCTCGCACGTGCTCGAGGCCATGGGCGTGGACGCCGCACTCGCGCGCGGCTCGCTGCGCTTCTCCCTCGGCTGCTCGAGCACGCCGGCCGATGTCGACCGCGTGATCGAGGTGCTCCCGGCCGCGCTTGAGCGCGCCTCTCGCGCCGCGACCCCGCGCCTGCGGCGCACCACCTGACATGCGCGTCATCGCGGCGCTCTCGGGCGGCGTCGACTCCGCTGTCGCGGCTGCGCGCGCGGTGGATGCGGGCCATGAGGTTGTCGGAGTGCATCTCGCCCTGAGTCGTGCGCAGTCGACCACGGGCAGGTCCAAGGGATGCTGCTCCATCGCCGATGCCCAGGACGCGCGGCGCATTGCCGACATGCTCGACATCCCCTACTACGTCTGGGACCTGTCCGAGACGTTCGCGCGCGATGTCATCGACGACTTCGTCGAGTCCTACCGCGAGGGCCTCACACCCAATCCCTGCCTGCGCTGCAATGAGACGATCAAGTTTGCCGCCGTCCTGGACCGGGCACTCGCGCTGGACTTCGACGCGGTGTGCACCGGCCACTACGCCCGCATCGTCGATGGGCCACAAGGTCCGGAGCTCCACCGCGCCGTGGATCCCGACAAGGACCAGTCCTACGTGCTGTCGGTGCTCACCCCCGAGCAGATCGCGGCGAGCATGTTCCCCCTGGGAGACAGCCTCAAGTCGCAGGTGCGTGCCGAGGCGGCGGAGCGCGGCCTGCGCGTGGCTGACAAGCCCGATAGTCACGACATCTGCTTCATCCCCGATGGCGACACCAGTGGTTGGCTGCGCGAGCACCTCGGTGAGGCCCCGGGTGACATCGTCGACGCCACCTCCGGCGAGGTGCTCGGCCAGCACGCAGGTGCCTACGCCTTCACCATTGGTCAGCGGCGTGGCCTGGACCTGCGCGAGCCCGCTCCGACGGGGAGTCGCAGGTACGTCGTCGATATCGATCCGGTCGAGGGTCGCGTCTTCGTCGGCGAGGAGCAGTTGCTCGCCAGGACCACGATCGAGGCGCGCGAGCCGATCTGGTGCGGTCCGGTGCCGGCTCCGGGGGCCCGCGTGAGCGTGCAGATCCGCGCACACGGCGACCCCATGGATGCCGTGGTGGAGGTGCACGAGGATCGAGTGATCGCACACCTTGACGAGCCTGCCCGCGGTGTGGCGCCCGGTCAGGCGATGGCGATCTACGACGGGACTCGTGTCGTCGGCTCGGCGACGATCACGCGCCCATGAGCGACATCGTGATCGCACCCGCCGCCGCCACCGGGATCGGCAGCCTCCCCGGCACCGATTCGCATGAGTGGTGCACGACGATTGCCGGCGAGCTTCCCGACTTCCCGCACGTCCCCGAGCTGCCTGCTCGTGGTCCAGGCGCCGACCTGATCGGCCGCACCATGGCGCTGCTCGCCGAGGTGGCCCCGGACATGGCGGTGGAAACCACCCCGGTGGGCTGGCGCTTCGCGGACGCGCCCGGTCGTGTGATGGCGCGTGCGCGCTCCTGGCTCGGCGAAGACCTTGATGGCATCGAGGGAGCACTCGTCGGTCGTCGGGGACCGCTCAAGGCGCAGCTCGCCGGGCCCTGGACCCTCGCCTCTGCCGTGGAGATGCGCGGTGGCGAGCGTGCCGTGCGCGATCACGGAGCCTGCCGCGACATCGCCGAGGCCCTCGCGGAGGCAGCGTCACGTCACGTCGCGGAGATTCGACGTCGATTGCCCGGCGCAGAGGTGGTGCTCCAACTCGATGAACCCTCTTTGCCGTCAGTCCTCGCGGGTGGAGTCACGACCGCGAGCGGCCTGGCGACGTACCGCTCAGTTGACGCTGCTCGCGCGCAGTCGCACCTGGGCTGGGTCATCGATGCCATCGCGGCCCAGGATGCGATGCCCGGCGTGCACTGCTGCCACCCGCGCGTGCCCGTCGATCTGCTGCGCCGCGCGGGCGCGCGCATGATCTCCGTCGATCCCTCGGTGCTCGAGGTAGCGCAGGAGGAGCCACTCGGCGAGGCCCTTGAGGCGGGTATCCACTTGCTGCTTGGTTACGCCCCGTCGCTGCCGCAGTCGGTGCCGGGACCGCAGCCCATCGCCGAACGCATAGCCGGACGTGCCCTGGAGCAGTACTCCCGCTGGGGCATTCCCGCCGACGACGCCAATGCCCGCGTAGCCCTCACCCCGGCCTGCGGGCTGGCGGGAGCCGACCCCGCGTGGGTGCGGCTGGTCTATGCCGCACTCGGGATCGCCGGCCGGCTGGTGCGGGATGATGCGCCCGTGGAGCAAGCGGAGTCATGAGCGTCCCGGCCAAGGCGCGCGCTCGCTGGGGCGAGCTCGTCGACGCCATCAACGAGGCGCGGGAGCGCTACTACCTGCACGACAAGCCGACCCTCTCGGATGAGGAGTACGACGCGTTCTACCGCGAGCTCGTCGAACTCGAGGCGAAGCACCCGGAGCTCGCGTCGGGGGAGTCGCCCACGCAGACGGTCGGTGGATCGCGAGCAGAGATGTTCGAGCCCGTTGAGCACCTCGCGCGGATGTACAGCCTCGACAACGCCTTCTCGCTCGAGGAGGTTCAGGCCTGGGCCGCACGGGTCGACAAGGCTGTCGAGGAATCTCCGGCCATGCTTTGCGAGCTCAAGGTCGACGGCCTCGCGGTCGACCTCGTCTACGTCGACGGGCGCCTGCGCACGGTGGCCACGCGTGGCGATGGCCGCGTGGGCGAGGACGTCACCTACAACGCCTCCTTCATCGCCGGCATCCCCAAGTCGCTCGCGGGCCAGAAGCCACCCGCATTGCTCGAGGTGCGCGGCGAGATCTACTTCCCACTGACGGAGTTCGAGCGCATCAACGCTGAGCAACTCGCCCTCGGCGGATCACCGTTCGCCAATCCCCGCAACGCGGCGGCCGGCAGCCTGCGCCAGCGCATCGACCGCCGCCAGGACGACCTCGCCGACGTCGAGTCGCGCTCGCGTGGCACCGATCGCGAGGAGGCGCGTCTGGCGCGCCTACGCGATGAGCTCGCACTCGCCACAGGACGCCTCGAGGCACTGCGCCTGGTCGTGCACGGCATCGGTGCACACGAGGGCGTGTCCTTCACGACGTTGAGCGAGGCCTACGCCGTCCTCGCGCGCCTCGGCCTGCCGACAAGCGACCGGATCCGCCTCGTGCCGGATCTGGCCGGCGTGGAGGAGTACATCGCCTACTACGGCGAGCACCGTCACGATGTCGAGCACGAGATTGATGGCGTCGTCATCAAGGTCGACGACCTTGCGATCCAGGAGCGTCTCGGGGCGACGTCGCGGGCACCCCGCTGGGCGATCGCCTACAAGTACCCCCCCGAGGTCGTGCGCACCCGCTTGCGCGACATCCAGGTCAACGTCGGGCGCACGGGCCGCGTGACGCCCTTCGCCGTCATGGAGCCGGCACTGGTCGCGGGTTCCACCGTCTCCATGGCGACCCTGCACAACGCCCAGGAGGTGGCGCGCAAGGGCGTGCTCATCGGCGACATGATCTTTCTCCGCAAGGCGGGCGACGTCATCCCCGAGGTCCTCGGGCCGGTCGTCGAGGTGCGCGATGGCAGCGAGCGGGCATTCGTCATGCCGACGGCATGCCCGGAGTGCGGCAGCGCACTCGCGCCCGAGAAGGAGGGCGACGTCGACATCCGCTGCCCCAACACTCGGTCGTGCCCCGCGCAGATGCGCGAGCGCCTCTTCCACGTCGCCTCTCGCGGAGCCATGGACATCGAGGGCCTCGGCTACAAGGCCGCGATCGCCCTGCTGGAGTGCGGGCTGGTGCAGGACG
>CAZLNF010000121.1:0-5788 GCA_964560885.1 uncultured Actinomyces sp.
GCTCGTGGAAGGTCATGTCGACGCCGCCGGCCACGGGGATCTGGCGGCCGAAGAGGCGCTCCGGAGCGCCGGCGTAGTAGGCCAGCACGTCGCGGACGTTGCCCGCCTCCCAGCGCGCATTGCCGATGGTGTGGCCGGAGTTGGCGACCTCGAGTTGGGCAAGCTCCTCGATGTGCTCATCGACGACCTGGCTGAAGCGGCGCAGCAATCGGGCCCGGTCACCCGGTGACACCGCACGCCACGCGGGGAAGGCAGCGTGCGCGCGTGCGATGAGTGCGTCGACCCCCTCCACGGGAGTCGGCGCGATGTCGGCGATCTGCACCCCGGTGACGGGGCTGATGACGGCGGTCACAGTCGCTCGAACCCCCTGTAGCGCTCCCAGTCCGTCACGGCACGGCCGAACGCCTCGAGTTCCACGCGGCCCATCCTGGCGTAGTGGGCCTGGACCTCCTCACCGAAGGTCTGACGCACCCAGTCCGACTCCTCCCAGAGCTGCACCGCCCGGGCGAGGCTGTCCGGCACGCGGGCTGCATCGGCGACGTAGGCATTGCCTTCGAAGGCCGGCTCGAGCTCCAGGCCCCGCTCGATGCCGTCGAGTCCCGCCGCGATGATGCCGGCGGTCGCGAGGTAGGGGTTGACGTCGCCCCCCGGGACGCGATTCTCCAAGCGCAACGAGGCACCATGGCCGACGAGGCGCAGTGCGCACGTGCGATTGTCGCGCCCCCACTTGATCGCGGTCGGCGCAAAGGAGCCCTCGACGTAGCGCTTGTAGGAGTTGATCTGGGGGGCGAAGAGGAGCGTGAGCTCCTCGAGGTGCGCGAGCTGGCCGGCGATGAAGGACCGACCGAGCGCGGACATGCCGTCGGCAGCGGCATCGTCGGCCATCACCATCGATCCGTCGAGTCCGCGGAAGGACAGGTGGATGTGGCAGGAGTTGCCCTCGCGCTCGTTGTACTTGGCCATGAAGGTGAGCGAGACGTCCTCCTGCGCCGCTATCTCCTTCGCACCCGTCTTGTAGATCGTGTGGCGATCGCAGGTGACAACCGCCTCGTTGTACTTGAAGGCGATCTCATGCTGGCCGAAGTTGCACTCGCCCTTGGCGCTCTCGACTTCGAGGCCGGCACCGGCCATGCCCAGGCGGATACGCCGCAGCAGCGGCTCGACTCGGGCGCCGCCGAGGATGGAGTAGTCGACGTTGTAGAGGTTGGCGGGCGTGAGATCGCGGTAGCCGGCCTCCCACGCCTCCTCGTAACTGTCGAGGAAGACGATGAACTCGAGTTCCGTCCCGACGTACGCCGCCATCCCCGCATCAGCCAGTCGCGCCGTTTGCCGCTTGAGCACCTGGCGGGGCGACGCGACGACGTCTGAGCCGTCCTCCCAGAGGACGTCGCAGAGGACTCCGACAGCTCCCTCCTGCCAGGGGATGCGGTGCAGGGTGGACAGGTCCGGTCGCATGACCATGTCGCCGTAGCCTGAATCCCACGACGACATGGCGTAGCCCGAGACGGTGTTCATGTCGATGTCCACCGCGAGGAGGTAGTTGCAACCCTCCGTGCCATGGGCGAGCGTGTCATGGACGAAGTGGTCTGCGTGGATGCGCTTGCCTTGCATGCGGCCCTGCATGTCCGTGATGCCGACGACCACCGTGTCGATGAGGCCTTCGTCGACCTCACGTCGCAGGGTGTCGACGTCCAGGGGCACCGGACGAGCCATGACGACCTCCCGTGTCGAGCACGAATCCGGACGGACAAGGTCCGGGGCGAGGAGCGACCCCTCGCCCCGGACCTTACTCAGGATCCGTGAGTCATTCCTTAGGTGGGAAGAACTCCTCCGTGCCTGACTCCTCGGGTCGGGCGGCGGAGGTGCCCTCTCCGCTAAATCCCCGAGGACACGCGGGCGAATCTGTCCAGCCAGAGCCCCGCAACGACATCGGGATGCTCCATCTGCGCCACATGGCCACAGTCGTCGAGGAGGACCACCTCGGCATCAGGGAACTCACGTGCCGCTCGTGCCGCACCGCGGGCATCGACGAGTACGTCGTCCTCGCCATAGATCGCCAGGACGGGTTGGCGCACCTGCCGCGCCAGGCGCCACGGCCGGCGCGACCCGCGATCGGCGAAGGTGGCGAGAAGCCCGCGCAGCGAGCGCAGGAAGGCATCAGAGGCGTAGGGAAGGGAATCGCGATCGGCCGTCTCGGAGACGAGGGCTGCTCGCAGCGCCTCGGGGATGCGACCGGGATCGGTCGTGCAGGCATCCAGGGTCGCCTGGACGCGCTGCTCCACGGAGACCGATGCGTAGCGCCGGACGAGGGACTCCCCCACGCCCGGAATGGCGACGACGGGAAGGTGTGCATTGCCTCGCCCGACACGCACGGACGGAAGCGCAGGTGACACGAGCGTGAGCGACGAGACGAGATCCGGGCGCGAAGCGGCCAACTGCACAGCGACGGCGCCACCCATGGAGTTGCCCATCACGTGCACCGGGCCCGCGATGTCGCGACGACCACGCCACTCCTCGATCACGGCAGCGACAGCCCGAGCATGTCCGCGTGGCGAGTAGTCCCCGTCACGGGGAGGGGGTGACATGCCGAAGCCAGGCAGGTCTAGTGCCAGGGACGCTGCCTGCTCGTCGAGGCGCTCCATGAGCGGAACCCAATTGAGGCTGGACCCCCCGAGGCCATGGACGAGCACGACGGGCGCGGATCCCTCGCCCGATTCGCGCACGTGGATCTCGCCGACAGGGAGCGGCCAGCGCTCCGCCTGGGGTATCGCCACCCCCCTATGGGACCACGGGAAGCAGGTGGAGCCCGACTGGGGAGGCTGCGCCAGCACTAGCATGAATGCGTGACCGAGGCGGACGACTCGCGCCCCGGCGCCCTTGCCCGGCTTCCCCGGGAGGAGCGCCGCGCGCAGGTCCTGAGCGCGGCGCGTGAGGTCTTCGTCGCCCAGGGCTACCACACCGCCGCGATGGATGACATCGCCGAGCGCGCCGGGGTCAGCAAGCCGGTCCTCTACCAGCACTTCCCGGGCAAGCTCGATCTCTACGTCGCACTGCTCGACGAAGGCATCGCCGTGCTCCTGGAAACGCTCGGAGCAGCACTCGAAGCCACGACGGACAACAAGCAGCGCGTGCGCGGTGCCGTCGCGGCGTACTTCGCCTTCGTCGACGACCCCGACGGTGCCTACCGGCTGGTCTTCGAGAGCGACCTCACCAATGAGCCCGCCGTGCGCTATCGCGTCGAGGCCGCCGACGACGCATGCTCGCTCATGCTCGGTCGAGTCATCGCGGAAGACACCGGGCTCTCCAACTCGCAGGCCGAGCTCCTCGCATCAGGACTGCTGGGCATGGCACAGATTGCCGCGCGGCGCTGGCTTCGCGAGGAGCCGCGCATGGCGCGGGAGGCCGCGGTCGACCTCATCGCCGGCCTCGGCTGGCGCGGCATCGGCGGATTCCCGCTGTCTCACCCGCCGACGGCGTAGGTCGCCTCGCGCGTTAGCCTGGGTGCAAAGGAGGATCCGTGGAGATCAAGATCGGCGTTCAGCAGACCGCACGCGAGATCGTGCTCGAGTCCGACCAGACCCCCCAGGACATCGACGCCGCGGTGCGCGCAGCCATCGCAGACGGCGGGATCCTCAGCCTCGACGACGACAAGGGGCGGCGCGTGATCGTGCCCGCTGACCGGATCGCCTACGTGGAGATCAGCTCGGCGACCTCCCGCCGTGTGGGCTTCGGCGCCTGATCCGATCACTCCCTCAGGACGACAGTCCCAGGGTCCGCATGCGACGTGAGTGCTCGTCGGTCAGCCTCGACAGCATCGATGCGATTGCTGTGAGATCCATGCCACCTTCCTGCGTCCCCACCTCTCCGATGAGCAAGGACGTGAGGGCCTCGCGCTCGGCGGCGACGTGCTGCGCCTGCGAGAGCGCCTCGCCCACGAGACGCCGGGCCCACAGGGCAAGTCGACCTTCGACCCGCGGGTCGGCAGCGATGGCGGCCCGGACGCGCTCGACGACGAAGGCGGACTGACCGAGGTCCTCGCAGACTTCGAGCACGAGCGCCTGGGTCTCGGGGTCGAGATAGGCCGCGATCTCGCGGTAGAAGTCGACGCCGATCCCATCGCCGACGTAGGCCTTGACCAAGCCCTCGAGCCAGTCGCTGGGGGCGGTCATCCCATGGAAGCGCTCAAGGGGTGCACGGAAGGGCTGCATCGCCTCGGCGGGATCTGCGCCGATCTCGACAAGTCGATCACGCAGACGGGAGAAGTGCCGGAACTCCGCTGCCGCCATGGCTGCCAGCTGGGCTTCGTCCTCGATGGTCGGCGCAAGCGCGGCGTCGGCAGCGAGCCTCTCAAAGGCCATGAGCTCCCCGTAGGCGAGCACCCCGAGGAGATCTACGACGGCGGCGCGGTAGTCATCGCTCGTGACGAGCGCGTCATCACCGTGCAATGCCATGACCGAAGGCTAGTGCCCGCGGGGTACCATGGAGTCATCGCGTGAGCGAAGCGGGCGCCCGGCCGGGCCCCCGAGGGGCGTGAGCCCCATCCGCCCCCCGTGTGTGGCGCCCCCGATGAGGATCGGGTGCGGTGCCCGCGGATTTGCACCGGAGCACAACATGACAGATTCACTGACCGCTGAGTCGGCAGCTGCCGAGACAGCACCTCTCCCACCGACCTTCGCCGAGTTGGGAGCATCGCCGGAGATCGTGGCCTCGCTCGCGTCAGCCGGGATCGAGCGCGCCTTCCCCATCCAGGCCATGACCCTGCCCCTGGCCCTCGAGGGTCGGGATCTCATCGGGCAGGCCAAGACCGGCACGGGCAAGACCCTCGGATTCGGCATCCCCCTCCTCCAGCGGGTCGCGCGCGATGATGCGCCGGGTGCTGCGCCACAGGCCCTCGTCGTCGTCCCCACACGCGAACTGTGTGTGCAGGTGGCCGGCGATCTGGAGCAGGCGGGTGCCCGCCAGGGAGCCCGAGTGCTCAGCGTCTACGGCGGCCGCTCCTACGAGCCCCAGGTCGAGGCGCTCGCGAGGGGCGTCGAGGTCGTCGTCGGCACGCCCGGCCGCCTCATCGACCTCGCCCAGCGCCGCTCGCTCGACCTGTCGCGCGTGCGCGTCCTCGTCCTCGACGAGGCCGACGAGATGCTCGACATGGGCTTCCTCCCGGATGTCGAGCGGATCGTCGCCGAGCTGCCCGCCCAGCGCCAGACGATGCTCTTCTCCGCCACGATGCCCGGCCAGATCGTCGCCCTCGCGCGGCGCTACATGCAGCAGCCGACGCACATCCGGGCTGCGGATCCCGGCGATGACCGCGCGACGGTCGATGCCATCGAGCAGCACGTGTGGCGCGCGCACCCGATGGACAAGGTGGAGTTGCTCGCACGCATCCTGCAGGCCGATGGCCGCGGCCTCACCATGATCTTCACGCGGACGAAGCGCAAGGCGCAGAAGATCGCAGACGAACTCACCGACCGCGGATTCGCCGTGGGCTCTGTCCATGGCGACCTCGGCCAGGGCGCTCGCGAGCAAGCCCTGCGCGCCTTCCGCAACGGCAAGGTGGACGTCCTCGTCGCCACCGATGTCGCGGCCCGCGGCATCGACGTCGATGGCGTCACTCACGTGATCAACTACGAGTGCCCGGATGACGAGAAGACCTACCTTCACCGCATCGGCCGCACGGGCCGCGCCGGTGCGAGTGGTGTCGCCGTCACCCTCGTCGACTGGGAGGACATCGCCCGTTGGCAGATGATCGACAAGATCCTGGGGCTTCCCTTCAAGGATCCGATCGAGACCT
>CAZLNF010000122.1:0-5724 GCA_964560885.1 uncultured Actinomyces sp.
TGGCACGCGGTCTGCGTGCCGCTCGCATCCACGGTCTCGTCACCAATCGCGAGTCACTCGTCGCGATCCTGCAGTCGGATCGCTTCCTGGCGGGCGACACCACGACCGCCTTCCTCGACCACGAGCCCGCGACGCTCGCACCGGAGTTGCCCGCCGAGGTGCTTGATCGTCACCTCACCGCTATCGCGGCGCATGGAGGCGACGGGGTCGCGGGCGTGCCGCGCGGTTGGCGCAATGTGCCGAGCGTGCCCGAGCTCGTCGGCGTCACGCCCCTCGGTGCGGAGGACGGACCGACCATCGCCTACCGCGAGTCGCGCGATGGCCTGCGCGTGAGCGTCGTGCCCGCGGGCGTCGATGCGCACCTGGAGCCGGGCCGCGATCTTGGCGATGCTGCTGTCTCTGTGCAAGGAGACGAGGTGGTCGTCACTCTCGATGGCGTGCGCGTCACGCACACCGTGTCGGCGTACGACAGCCTCATCTGCGTTGACGACGGACTGTGGTCGACGCAGTGGCGCATGCGCCCGCGCTTCGCGGATCTCGAAGCGGGCGCATCGGCTGCAGGCCCGTCCACCCCGGTGCCCGGCACCGTCACGGTGGTCGAGGTCGCGCCCGGTGACCGCGTGAGCGCAGGGCAGACACTGGTCGTGCTCGAGGCGATGAAAATGGAGCACCGCATCACGGCCGATGCTGACGGCATCGTGAGCGAGGTGCTCGTGGAGCCTGGGCAGTCGGTCGACGCGCACCAGGTCGTCGCGGTGCTGGAGGCCGACGCGTGAATCGGCCGGTGATCATCGCAAACTGCAGTGGATTCTTCGGCGACCGCATCTCGGCGGCGCGCGAGATGGTCGAGGGCGGCCCGATCGACGTGCTCACGGGCGATTGGCTGGCCGAGCTCACCATGCTCATCCTGGCGCGCCAGCGCCTCAAGCACGGTCCGGGTGCCGGCTATGCGCGCACCTTCCTCACTCAGATGGAGCAGGTCCTCGGCGCCTGCCGCGACCGCGGGATCCGCGTCGTGTCGAATGCCGGTGGCCTCGACCCCCAGGGCTGTGCCGATGCGCTCGCGGGGATCGTCGAGAAGCTCGGCATCGGCCCGGTGAGCATCGGCGTCGTCTCCGGTGACGATCTCATGCCGCGCATGGGCGAACTCGATGAGCCGTGGACCAATCTCGACACGCGCGAGGCCTCCAACGGCGTCAGCTTCCTCACCGCCAACGCCTATCTGGGCGGTGAGCCCGTCACCGCTGCGCTCGCTGCGGGCGCTGATGTCGTCATCACCGGGCGCATCACCGATGCTGCGCTCGTCGTGGGCCCCGCAGCGTGGTGGCACGGCTGGTCCTACGCCGACGCCGCAGCGGGCGATCGCGAGATGCTCGATCGATTCGCGGGTGCGGTGGTCGCCGGCCATGCCATCGAGTGCGGCGCGCAGGTCACCGGCGGCAACTACTCCTTCTTCTCCTCGCTCGCGGGCATGGAGCACGTCGGCTTCCCCATCGCCGAGGTGGCTGACGACGGCTCCAGCGTGATCACCAAGCATCCCGGCACAGGCGGAGCCGTCACGGTCGGCACGGTGACAGCGCAGCTGCTCTACGAGATCGGCGGGCCGGCGTACGCCAATCCTGATGCCACCGCCCGCTTCGACTCGATCACGCTCACGCAGGAGGGCACGGACCGCGTGCGCATCAGCGGAGTGCGCGGTGAGACCCCTCCGGAGCGACTCAAGGTCGCCGCCAACTACCTCGGCGGCTTCCGCAACTCGATGACGCTCGTCGTCACAGGTCTCGATGCGGAGGCAAAGGCGGACCTTGCGCTCCGGACCATCACGGGTCTCTCCCTCGCTGACGCGCTGGAGCCGGGACTGTCGGCGACCACGCGGGCGGGCCGCTCGACCCTGTCGGTGCGCGAACTCGACGTCGACTGGTCTCCCGCGACGGTCGAGGACCCCGCGTCCACGGCGGATGCCCAGTCACTGCTTCGACTCACCGTGCGCGATATGGATCCCAAGGCCGTCGCCAAGCCCTTCACCACCGCCGTCGTGGAGTCGGCTCTCGCCTCCTACCCGGGGATGTTCCCCACTGCGCCTCCCGGAGAAGGCACGCCCTACGGCGTCTACTGGCCGACGACCGTCGCGCGCAGCGCTGCCCGACCCGCCGTCACCGTCGATGCGACATCGGTCGAAGTGCCACCGCATCTGCTCGCGGAATCCCCGGTCGTATGGGAGGCACCGTCAGCAACCGTGGAAGCGCACGTCGAGGGTGACACGGTCCGGGTCCCCCTGGGCCGCATCGCCGGTGCCCGCAGTGGCGACAAGGGCGGTGCGGCCAATGTCGGCGTGTGGATCCCGGCGCGCGTGCGCGACCGCGACGCGGCGTACTCCTGGCTCGCGGCCTACCTCACCCCGGATCGAGTCCGCGAGTTGCTGCCCGAGACGGCGCTGCTCGCCGTTGACGTGCACCCGCTGCCCAACCTTTACGCCGTCAACATCGTCATCCATGGCCTGCTCGGCCGTGGCGTCGCGGAGAACGCCCGCTCCGATCCGCAGGCAAAGGGGCTCGGCGAGCACCTGCGGGCGCGGCTTGTCGACGTCCCCGCCCGGCTCGTGCCCGCCCCCGAGGCGGATCTGTCGTGAGCGCCGTGCCCCTGACCGATCGGGGTCGTCGCACCCGCGACGCCCTTGTCGTCGCGGCGCGCGGAGTCTTCGAGGAGCGGGGCTACGACGGCACGCGCATGGGTGACATCGCGGAAGCCGCAGGCGTCAGCCACGGCACGGTCTACACCTGGTTCGCGACGAAGGAGGCCGTGCTCATGGCGGTCGTGGAGTCGCTCGTCGATGGCCTCTACGCGTCGCTGAGCACCCCCGAGGTCGATGACCCGCTCGCGCGCATCGACCTCGCTAATCGCCGTTACCTGGATGCCTACCGGGAGCATGCGCGACTGCTCGAGGTCGTCGAGCAAGCCGCGACGACCGATGGGACCTTCCGGGGGGTGCTCACGGGATTGCGGGCGGCCCACGTCGAGCGCGTGGCGGCGACGATCCGTCACTTGCAGGCTGACGGGCAGGCCCGTGCTGATCTGGATGCGCACGCCGCCGCGGCCGCGCTGTGCGCCATGGTCGAGGGCTTCGCCCGCCACTGGTTCGGTCGCGGCGAGGACCACGACGAGGCGACCGCCGTCGCCACCCTGACGCAACTTTGGGCGGGAGCCCTCGACCTACGCACCACCTGATGTCGCACCGCCGAGTGAGGAGCAGATGATGGAGTTCACCGAGGAGCACGAGCAGTTCCGCAAGTCGCTGCGCCGCCTGATCGACGAGGAGATCAATCCGCACGTCGACGAGTGGGAGGAGGCCGGGATCTTCCCTGCTCACGAGGTGTTCCCCAAGCTCGCCGAGCTCGGTGCGCTCGGCCTGGAGTATGACCCGGAGTACGGCGGAGGCGGTGCCGACCACTCCTTCACGTATGTCCTTGCGCAGGAGCTCGGGCGGATGGACGCGGCGGGCGTGCCCATGGCGATCGCTGTGGAGACATCCATGGCGACCCCCGCCCTCGCGCGCTACGGCTCCGAGGAGCTCAAGCGCACCTACCTCGAGCCCACCCTGCGCGGTGAGATGGTCTGCTCCATCGCTGTGAGCGAGCCGGACGCGGGCTCCGATGTGGCCGGCCTCCGCACTCGTGCGGTGCGCGATGGCGACGACTGGGTGATCACCGGACGCAAGATGTGGATCACCAACGGCACGCAGGCCGACTGGCTGTGCCTCCTCGCGCGCACGGACCCTGATTCGCAGCCGGGTGACTACCACGGCATGAGCCTCATCATCGTGCCCACGTCGACTCCCGGCTTCAGTGTGGGTCGCAAGATCGACAAGATGGGCAATCGCTGCAGTGACACCGCGGAGATCGTGCTCGACGAGGTGCGCGTGCCGGTGAGCAACACCATCGGTGAGCCCGATCGTGGCTTCCAGCAGCAGATGGCGCAGTTCCAGGATGAGCGACTCGTGGGCGCCTACATTGCCGTCGCGGGAGCGCGCCGCGCCCTGGACCGCACCAAGGACTACCTCCAGCAGCGGGTGGCCTTCGGCAAGCCCCTGCTCGCCAACCAGCACCTGCAGTACCGCCTCGCCGAGCTCTACGCCGACGTCGACACGATGGATGGCTTCCTGCAGTACGCGGCCGACAAGTACATGGCCGGCCAGGACGTCACCCGCGAGGCCACCGTCGCCAAGCTCAAGACCGGTCGTCTCGTGCGCGAGGTCGCGGACACGTGCGTGCAGTTCCACGGCGGCATGGGCTACGCCGAGGAGATGTGGGTGGCGCGCTACTTCCGTGACTCCCGCCTCGTCTCCATCGGCGGTGGCGCGGATGAGGTCATGCTGCGTGTCATCAGCATGCTCGAAGGCATGGGCAAGAAGTGAGCGCTCCGGTCACCTGCGTCGTCGACGCCGGGCTTGCGACGATCACCCTCGATCGGCCCGACGCGAAGAACAGGCTCGATGCCGAGTCGATGGGCCTCCTCCTCGATCACCTGCGCGCGACGGCAGAGGACCCGGGCGTGCGGGTCGTCGTACTCACGGGCAGCGGCACGACCTTCTGCTCCGGTGCGGACCTCGCCGGTGCGGTGGCGGCGACGAGTGGCGGCTTCGCCTCCGGTGGCACGAGCGGTCTCGTCGACGTGCTTGTCGCGATGCTCGACCACCCCAAGCCGATCATCGCGCGCGTCCAAGGTCACGTGGCCGGCGGCGGCAACGGCCTCGTGGCTGCGTGTGATGTCGCCGTCGCCTCGGCCGACGCGCGATTCGCTTTCAGCGAGGTCCGCGTGGGCGTGGCGCCCGCGATCATCTCCGTCGTCTGCCTGCAGGTCATGCACCGTCGCGACGCGCAGGAGCTCTTGCTCACCGGCGAGCGTGTGAGCGCCGAGCGTGTGCGTGCAGCAGGCCTGGTCACGCGGGTCGTCGAAGCGGACGCCCTCGATGCGGCGGTCGCGGCGTACGTCGACCAGCTCCGCCTCGGCGGACCCGAGGCAGTCGCGCGCACCAAGGAACTGCTCCGCCGCGTGCCCGCGATGACGCGCGACGATGCCTTCGCGTGGACGGCAGAGGTCTCCGCGGGACTCTTCACCTCGGTCGAGGCGCGCGAAGGCATGACCGCCTTCCTTGAGAAGCGGAAGCCGGAGTGGGCTCCCTAGCCGCGATCGTCATCGCGGGCGGCGAGGCGCGTCGCTTCGGCGCCGACAAACTCGCTTTGCGCGATGCCCAGGGGCGAAGCCTGCTCGAGGTGACCGTCGCCGGTATCGCGCAGATGGCCGATCCCGTGATCGTCGTGGGCCCCGAGCGCCCCGTCGACAGCGATGTCGTCTGGACGCGCGAGGATCCACCCGGTGGCGGGCCGTGCGCTGCACTCATCGCCGGTCTTGCCTGCGTGCCCGATGGCGTGACCCACGTGGCCGTGCTCGCGGGGGATGCACCATCAGGTGGTGCTGCTGTCACGGCGCTGCGGCAGGTCATCGATGATGCAGCTGCCGCGGTGGTGACTGACGCCTCGGGCCGCGAGCAGCCGATGACGGCTGTCTACGCCGTCCCGCCCCTCATTGCCGTGGTCGCGGCGTACGGCGATGGCCGGGACATGTCGATCCGCCAGGTGCTCGACGACCTGCGGGCGCAGACGGTCGTGTCGATCATCGATCAGTGGTCGGCCTCGGCGGACATTGACCGACCCGAGGACGCCCAGC
>CAZLNF010000123.1:0-5536 GCA_964560885.1 uncultured Actinomyces sp.
CGATGCCGTTGTCACTGAAGGCCGTCGGGCTGATCGCGTAGATCGGCAGCATCTCCTCATTGGGGAGGGTGGAGGCCACGCCCGGCGTTTCATTGATGATGCGCACCGTCTCAGCGAGGGCGTCGAGATCACGCGGGAGGGGCAGGTTGACCGCGGCGAAGAACGGGCCATTGACGCCCGGACCGAAGCCTTCGCTCATGAGGTCGTAGGCGATGCGCGCGGTGTTGGTCTCGGGCTTGCCGCCATCGTCGGCGAAGCCGAGGCGCAGGCCCAGAGTGGGCAGGGCGAGCACGATGACGACACCGAGGGCGAGGATCGTGGGGATGATCGGCCGGCGCTGAAGGAAACGCGCGTAGGCCATGAATCGCCGGCCCTCAGGCTGCTTCTGGCCATCAACCTTGGACTTGCGCGCCCAGGGCATGCGCAGGGCCAGGGCCTTGGTGCCAAGCAGAGAGAGCAGCGCGGGCAGCAGCCACAGTGCAGCCAACATGACCGCCAGCACGGTGACAGCCGCGGCGACCGCAAGGCCGTTGAAGAAGTTGATGCGCAGCACGAAGAGGCCGAGCAGGGCGATGATGACGGTGAGGCCCGCGAACTGCACGGCGCGTCCAGCGGTGCCGACCGCCTCGTACGCCGCCCGGGTCTTGTCGTGACCGGCGAGCAGGGCCTGTCGGTACCGGTTGAGCACAAAGAGCGCGTAGTCGATGCCGACGCCGAGGCCGATCATCGCGGCCAGCGTGGGCGCGAAGGTCGCGACATCGAGGAAACGCGCGACAACGAGGATCAGCATCTGGCCCACGGCGAGCCCGAGAAGGGCAACGAAGATCGGCATGCCTGCAGCGACGATGGATCCGAAGGCGACGAGCAGGATGATGATGGCGACGAGGATGCCGATCGCCTCGCTCGAAGGCGGCGAGCTGTTGGCGAATTCCAGCACCTGGCCGCTGGCACCCACCTGCAACTCGGGTGTGTTGGCTGCCTTGACCGCCGCGACGAGCGCGGTCGCATCGGCCCCTGAGATCTCAGCACCGTTGCCTGCGAGGCTCACGCGTGCGAACGCGACGGTGCCGTCGGCGCTAATCGGCGAGGTTGCCTTGGCTGTGGCCTCCAAAGCAGGGCCGAGCTCCGCAACGAGGAAGTCCGGGAGCGGCTCGTCGCCGCCCGTGTCAGGACAGTCACGGCCGAACGGGTCGCCGTAGGGGTTGCTCACGCAGGTCACGGACTCGAGCGCGGCAATCTCTTCGAGGACGGGAGTGATCTCCTCGGCCACGGCAGGATCCGTGACGCTTCCGCTCGTCGGCGACCACACGATGCGCACCGCGGCTTCGCCCGAACCACTCGGCGGGAGGGTGGACAGCATCTCCGTCGCGGTCGTCGATTCGGTGTCAGGCAGGGAGAAGGAGTCATTGAACTCCCCGCCCAACTGGGTGCCGATCCCGATGACACCGGCCATGGCGATGAACCACGCGACGAGGGCCAGGACAGGCTTGCGGACAGCCCACCGAGACAGGGCACCCATGATCGACTCCTTGGCGTAGACGGCTCTGACACGCTACGTTATGTGTGTGACACACGCAAATGAGGCGGGCCGGGCCCTTTCGGTCGCCCGCGTCGACCATGCGATGCAGGGGATGCGCCGCCTGGTGACGAGGCCCCCGAGTGCCTCCGTCCCCGTGCCCGGCCTCGGCCGGGCCGTAGACCTCTCCAAAGTATTGGCCTGCGAGGCCCTTGCCGAGCTCTCCCGAGGCGGTCCGGTCACGATCACTGACCTGTCAACGGCCATGCATCTCGAGCGCTCCACCGTGAGCCGCCTAGTCGGCGAGGCCGAGTCGGAGGGATTGGTCGAGCGCAGCACCCACCCCGACGACGGGCGGATGGTGACCGTGACGGTCACTCCCCTGGGCCAGCAGGTCGTGGACTTCGTGCAGGGGCTGCGCGTGGGCTATCTGGCCCACGCCACGGGCGTCTTCGACGATGCCGAACTCGCCACGCTCGCGGACCTGCTCGGCCGACTCGCGGAGTCGATGCTGGGGTCCTTCGAGCCCTGGCTGCATGCCGTGACCCATGCGCCTCAGCTCCGGGACTCCGGTGGGGATCAGACGACCGGCATGTCGCCGGGATCCGACGACACCACGTCGCGCACGACCGCGCTCGCCAGCCCCGCGTCGTAGCCGCGCCGCGTGAGCGCACCCATGAGCCTGCGCACCTGGGTGGGATACGGCATGCCCATCACGTGTGGATACCGAGAACGCGCCAGCTCATAGGCTCGCGCACGCTCCTGCTCCGGATCAATCGGGTCCAGCGCCTCGGCGATGACGTCATCGGCCACGCCCTTGCGGCGAAGCTCCTGGGCCACGGCTCGCTTGCCCAACCCGCGGGTGCCGTGCCGAGATCTCACCCAGCCTTGGGCATAGGCACGGTCGTCGATGAGGCCCACTTCGGTGAAACGGTCGAGCACCGTGCAGGCGACGTCATCGGGGATGCCGCGCTGCGCGAGATAGCGCTCGAGTTCCACGCGCGTGCGGGGTGCGGCATCGAGCCGGCGAAGCACCAGGATCCGAGCGACATTCTCCGGATCGGACGGTGCCTCGCCGGGCTCGACAGGAGGCGGCGGACGAAAAGTCGTGGTCATGCCCGGTCGATAGGCACGACACCGATGGGCGCATCGACATCAAGTGGAGCGTCGATATCGACGGGCGTGAAGTCTGCGTCGGCGGGCTCATCCACCTGTGCACCGACGCCGTAGGTCTCCTTGAGCCGCTTCTCGATCTCGTTGGCCAGATCAGGGTTATCGCGCAGGAAGGCACGCGAATTCTCCTTGCCCTGGCCGAGCTGATCGCCCTCGTAGGTGTACCAGGCGCCGGACTTCTTGACGATGCCCGCATCAACGCCCATGTCGATCAAGCTGCCCTCGCGGGAGATGCCCTCGCCGTAGAGGATGTCGAACTCGGCCTGCTTAAAGGGAGGCGCCATCTTGTTCTTGACGACCTTGACGCGCGTGCGGTTGCCCACGGCCTCCGTGCCGCCCTTGAGCGTCTCGATGCGACGAATGTCTAGGCGCACGGAGGAGTAGAACTTCAGCGCCTTGCCACCCGTGGTGGTCTCGGGCGAGCCGAACATCACGCCGATCTTCTCGCGCAACTGGTTGATGAAGATCGCGGTCGTGCCGGTCTGGCTGAGCGCACCGGCCATCTTGCGCAGGGCCTGGCTCATGAGGCGCGCCTGCAGGCCGACGTGGCTGTCGCCCATCTCGCCCTCAATCTCGGCGCGCGGCACGAGCGCAGCGACGGAGTCGATGACGATGAGGTCGACCGCGCCAGAGCGCACGAGGGTGTCGGCGATCTCCAGCGCCTGCTCGCCCGTGTCCGGCTGGGAGACGTAGAGGCTGTCGAGGTCGACGCCAAGGCCGGCGGCGTACGTCGGGTCGAGTGCATGCTCAGCGTCGATGATCGCCGCGATGCCTCCGGCCTTTTGAACGTTGGCGATCGCATGCAAGGCAAGCGTCGTCTTGCCGGAGCTCTCCGGGCCGTAGATCTCGACAATGCGCCCCCGCGGCAGACCGCCAATGCCGAGGGCGATGTCAAGTGCGATCGATCCGGTCGGGATGACCTCGACGGGGGCGCGGCCTTGCTCGCCGAGTCGCATGACCGAGCCCTTGCCGAACTGGCGCTCGATCTGGGCGAGGGCGGCGTCGAGGGCCTTCTCGCGGTCGCTGCTGGCGACAGCAGTGGGGTTGGGGATGTGCGCCTTGGCGGCCATGGCCTCTCCTTCGTTCACCGCCGGGGACCCGGCGTCTCGTGGTCTGTGGTGGAGTGACCGTAGGACGGGGGTCCGACAGTGGCTCCTGACGCCGGTAGGGCTGTGGAGAGTGGCGCCGAGACACACGTTAGGGCGAACAGGTGTTCGAACTCCAGCGACACGCCGGTGTGATTTCCTGGCCTCCCCCTAGGGGGACGAGGGGCTCCGTCGGCGCCCCCAGGCCAAGACGAGCAGCCCGAGGCCCAGCACAGGGACCGCTGCCACGGCGCACAGCACGGCGTACGACGAGAAGGCCACCACGAGTCCGGCCACCGCTCCCCCGATCGCGCCCGCCACGTTCATCACCAGGTCAGACAAGCCCTGCACCGACGGCCGCTCGACCGGGCCGACGTCGTCGACGAGCAGGGTGGAGCCGGCGATGAGCGTGCATGACCACCCGAGGCCGAGGAGGAAGAGTCCGATGCCGAGCAGCACGACCTGATCGCCCGCGGCGAAGCCCGAGATGACGCACGAGGCCAGGAGGATGACGATCCCCGTGACGATGACGGGGATGCGGCCGAAGCGGTCGACACCCCAGCCCACGACGGGCGAGAGGGCATACATCCCTGCGACGTGCACGCTGATGACGAGGCCGATGAGCGTGAGCGTCACATCGACGTGCGCCATGTGGATGGGCGTCATCACCATGACCATGACCATCGCGACGTGACCGATGGCGATCGCACTCATGCCGAGTAGCGCCCCACGATTGCGGCGCAGATGCTCGATCCCATCTCGCAAACGGGGCTTGGCCACTTCGCGCTTGGCTTCGGCGTTGGCCTTCGCACGCATCTGCGCCGCGAGCACGTAGGGATCGGGGCGAAGGAAGACGAGAAGCACCACCACGGAGATCGCGAGCGCAACCGCCGTGATGACGTAGGCGCCGGCGAGTTCCGGGAGGCCGAGGGCCTGGCCCAGCCAGCCCGCAGGCTGGAGCAGGTTGGGCCCGAGAACCGCTCCGATGGTGCCGGCCCACACGACGTACGAGAGCTGCTGGCCGCGCTTGTCCTCCTGCGCGAGGTCAACCGCGGCGTAGCGGGCCTGGTAGCCCGATGCCGAGGCCACGCCCACGAGCAGGCAGCCGATCAGGACGAGTGCGGTGTTGAGCCACACGGCGCCCGCGATGACGACGAGAGCTCCGATCGCGCCCATGCCGTAGCCCAAGGCCAGCGAAGCACGGCGACCCTTGGAGAGCGCGACACGCGCGAGCGGCAACGCGAGCAGAGCAGCGCCCAGCACGCCGAATGTCTGCGCGAGCCCCGCAACCGCCTCGCTGCCAGAGACCGATGCCGCGATGAGCGAACCCGCAGCGACAGATCCGGCGATGGCGACACCGCTGAAGACCTGACTGATCGACAGCACGCCGACGGTGCGGCGCTGGACCGCGGGGATGTCGAGATGCTCGGCGGTGGAGGTCATCGGGCGCGACGTTAGCCCATGCGCATCAGCGCAGGAGGGACGGTACGTCGACGACCCCGCAGACGGCCTCCCAGATCTCTCTGGTCTCGATCCCCGCGGTGATGGCCTGCTCCACGGTGCGGCCGTCGAGGGCGGACAGGCTGAAGTCGCGCGCCCACGATCGGGCGTAGTCAGGCCCGAAGAGCGCGTCCATCCGCTCCCAGAAGTCCGTCAGCCGCATTCGGGCATCCTTCCCTATCCGGCTAGTCGTGGGCTGAGCCCCAGGGGTTGACGACGTGAAGGCCCGAATCCGAAAAGTCCCGAGTATTGCGCGTCGCGA
>CAZLNF010000124.1:0-5522 GCA_964560885.1 uncultured Actinomyces sp.
CGATGACCTTGGCCTTCTCGACCAGGCGCTCGGCCGCCTTCTTGATGGCCTGGCCGCCGACCGCGAGCGAGCGCGAGCCGTAGGTGTCCATGCCGTAAGGGGCGCGACCGGTGTCGCTGTGGACGACCTCGATGTCGTCGACAGGGACGCCGAGGATGCTCGCGGCGATCTGGCTCCACGCCGTCTCATGTCCCTGGCCGTGGGGTGACGTGCCGGTGACGAGCTCGATCTTGCCGGTGGGGAGCGCACGGATCGTGCAGTGCTCCCAGCCGCCTGCCACGTACTTCAGGGCGCCGAGTGTGCGTGACGGCGCCAGGCCGCACATCTCCGTGAAGGTGGAGATGCCGATACCCAGCTGCACGGGGTCACCCGATGCACGCCGCTGCTCCTGCTCTGCGCGCAGTGCGTCGTAGCCGAAGAGGTCCATGGCCTTGGCCGTGGCGGCCTCGTAGTTGCCGGTGTCGTAGGTGAGACCGGCAACCGTGGCGTAAGGGAACTCCTCGTGCTTGATCCAGTTCATCTCGCGGAGCTTCATGGGATCCATGTCCAGCTCTGCGGCGAGCTCGTCGACGATGCGCTCGATGGCGAACGTCGCCTCCGGGCGTCCGGCACCACGGATGGCGTCGGTCGGCGTGGTGTTGGTGAAGACACCGACGCAGTTGAACTCGTAGACGGGCATCTTGTAGATCGCCGGGTACATGAACATGCCCAGCAGCGGGATGCCCGGGGTGATGATCTGCAGGTAGGCACCCATGTTGGCGATGAGATCGACCTTGAGGCCGATGATCTGGCCGTCCTTGGTGGAGGCGATCTCGATGTCCTGGATCTGGTCGCGACCATGATGGGAGGCGACCATGTCCTCACTGCGGGTCTCGGTCCACTTGACCGGACGGCCCAGGTGGCGGGCGATCTGCACCGCGAGGATCTCCTCGCGGTAGCACTGCAGCTTGCCGCCGAATCCGCCACCGACGTCGGGGGCGATGACGCGCAGGGAGTTCTCCGGCAGGCCCGTGACGAGCGCGAGGAGCACACGCAGGACGTGGGGGATCTGCGTGGCTGACCAGATGGTCATCTCATTGCTCATGCCCATGGGTGAGGCCACGACAGCCCGCGGCTCCATGTATCCGGCGATGATGCGCTGGTTGATGAAGCGGCGCTTCACGACGACGACGTCATCGCCCGCTGCCTTGACAGCGGCATCGAAGGCGCCATCGCCCTGCGGCTTGAGCGGGAACTCGTAGCAGACGTTGGTGCCGTGGCTGCCGTCGGCGGCGTCATGCACTGCCGTCGAGCCCTGCTTGATCGCCGCCTCCATGTCGATGACCGCGGGGAGCGGCTCGTAGTCGACCTCGATGGCGTCCAGGGCGTCGGCGGCGGCGTACTTGTCGGTGGCCAGCACGACCGCGACACAGTCGCCCACATGGCGGACCTTGTCGACGGCCAGTGCGGGGAAGCCCGGCATCTGGATGTCGTCCGTCACCGGCCACACGCAGGGGACCGAGCCGTTGAGGTCGCCGAGATCCTTGGCGGTGAAGGCGGCCACGACGTGGGGCCGCTTGAGCGCGGGCGTGACGTCGAGATTCGTGATCTTGGCGTGGGCCATGGGGCTGCGCAGGATCGCCATGTGCAGCGTGCCGGGCAACTGAATGTTGTCGGTCCAGTTGGTCTGACCATGGAGCAGGCGTGCATCTTCCTTGCGGCGGAGCGGCCGCCCCATCGGATTGGCGTTGGTGTCAGGCAGGGTGTCAGTCACTTTGTGCCTCCCATCAACTCGGCGGCGTACTCAACCGACTTGACGATGTTGTGGTAGCCCGTGCAGCGGCACAGGTTGCCCTCGAGCCCTTCGCGGATCTCGTCCTCGGAGGGGTTGGGATTCTCCTGCAGCAGGTCGACCGCGGCCATGACCATGCCCGGGGTGCAGTAACCGCACTGCAGGCCGTGGCACTCCTTGAAGGCGGTCTGGACCGGGTGCCACTTGTGCTCGCCCTCGGCGAGGCCTTGGACCGTGAGGACCGCGTGGCCGTCGGCCTGCACGGCGAGCACGCTGCAGGACTTGACGCTCTTGCCGTCCAGCAGGACCGTGCACGCGCCGCAATTAGAGGTGTCGCAGCCGACGACGGTGCCGACGCGGCCGATGTCCTCTCGGAGGAAGTGGACGAGAAGTCGCCGAGGCTCCACCTCGACGTCGTAGACCGTGCCATCCACGGTCACGCTGATCGGAATATGGGTCATGGTTCTCCCGTGTGAGCTCATGGGGCGATCCGAGGCACGCCACCCGCCCCGTCGGACGGGTAGAGCCGACGCTAGGGGCTTGTGGGCAGTCTGTGGGCCGTTTCATGATGAATGCTTCCCCTAGGGAGTGAGGCGGACTACGGTCTCCTCTAGGGCGTCGAGAGTCGGCGCCTCAGTCTCGGAGGAAGCATGTCGACGGTCCCACCGCCACCGCCCCCGCCCCCCGGCCCCCCTGCACCGCCCCCTGGCCCTCCATCCCCGCCACCTCCGCCAGCGAGCCCACAGCCCGGTGGCAGCAACGCCCCTCAGAACGGCATGGGCACCGCGGGACTCGTGCTTGCGCTCCTAGGCCTGGTCGGGTGCATCCCCTTCATCGGCAGCATCCTGGGGATTGTCTTCGGACGCATCGGCATGAAGAACGCCGCGGAGGGTCGCGCCGACAACGGCGGAGTCGCCAAGGCCGGATTCATCATCGGCATCATCTCGCTCATCCTGTGGGTGGTCATCACGATCATCTACGTCGTGTTCATTGCGGCCCTGGTCGCCAATGACCCGCAGATGATGAACAACTAGCGGGGCAAGCAGATCGGACTTACCGCACGCGAGTGCGCGCAGGTGTGGGCGAGGACCCTAGGGTCCTCGCCCACATGCGTGTAGCGGTGGATATGCGTCGCTAGGCTGCCCTCATGGACGAAGCCACGGACGCCCCTACGGAGTCGGCGGTCGCTACAGAGCCCGCCAGTCCTCAGGAGTCCGTCAGTCCTGAGGAGTCCGTCAGTCCGCAGGAGTCCGGGAGTGAGGCGCCCGCTGATCCCACAGCTTCCCCTCCTCCTGAGCCTCCTGATCTGGCTCGGCCGAGCAACCTGGGCATCTGGTCGTTCGTGCTGGCCATCCTTGGCCTTGTGCTCCTGCCCATCGTCGGCAGCGTGGTGGGCTTCATCCTGGGGCGCGTGGCGATCAGGCAAGCCGACACGCGGCGCCTTCGCGGGGGCCGGGGGCTGGCCATCGCGGCCGTGACGATCTCGGTGATCACCCTGGTCGTCATCGCACTGAGCATTGCGGCATATGCGCTCGCCATTGCCTATCTTGAGGTCTGATGCGGCATCGGTAGATGCCCCGTGGCAGGAGGTCGAGGTGCCATGACGGGTCCGACACCGGGCGAGGTGCGTGAGACGGCTTCCCTCTCGACACGTGCGGAGGAGCTCGCCGAGTGGGCGTCGCACCCTGATGCAGAGGTCCGCGTCGCTGTCGCGTCAAACCCGGCTGTCGCGCCACGCACGTTGGAGGAACTCACCTGCGACGAGGACTGGCGCGTCCGGGCTGCCGCTGCCAAGAATTCGGCTACCGAGAGCTTCTGGCTTGGCGAACTGACCCGTGATGACGATGCCCGCGTGCGTGAAGTCGTGGCAGCCAACCCCGGCTTGGCGTCTCAGGACCATGAGCGGGTCTGCGGTGACGATGAAGCCCGAGTGCGTGCGGCGGCAGCCGCCAATCTGGCTGCCTCCTCGACCGCCTTGGATGTCGCCTCTCAGGACGGTGACTGGCGCGTCCGAGCGTCTGTAGCAGCGAATCCCGTGGCACCGATGGTGCTGGTGCGCACTCTGGCCACCGATGAGGATTGGCGGGTCCGCGCCGCTGTCGCCTCCAATCCGGCCGCACCCAGCGAGGTGTTGGCGGCGTTGGCTCTCGATGGCGACTCCGGGGTGCGTGAGGCTGCGCAGCGCCCCTGACTACGCTCGCTTCATGGCTGCGCCTGCATCCCGACCCGTGCTCGTCGTCGACTTCGGCGCCCAGTACGCCCAGCTCATCGCGCGGCGAATCCGCGAGGCGCATGTCTACTCCGAGGTCGTTCCGCACACGATGAGCGTGGCGGACATGCTGGCCAAGGATCCTGCCGCGATCGTGCTCTCGGGTGGCCCCAGCAGTGTCTACGCCGAGGGTGCACCGTCGGTGGACGCCACGCTCTTCGACACCGGTGTCCCGATCTTCGGCATTTGCTATGGCTTCCAGGCGATGGCCCAGGCGCTGGGCGGCACCGTGGAGCGGACCGGCCTCAGCGAATTCGGCGGAACGCCTCTCGACGTCACCGATCCTGGGTCCGGTCTCTTCGCCGGCCTGCCGGCTCACCAGTCGGTATGGATGTCGCACGGCGACAGCGTCACTGAGGCCCCTGCGGGCTTTGCCGTGACGGCGACGAGTCCGGGCGCGCCCGTGGCTGCCATGGAGTCCCTCGATCGGCGGCTCGCCGGCGTGCAGTTCCACCCTGAGGTGATGCATAGCGAGCACGGTCAGCAGGTCCTGGAGCGGTTCCTCCGTGATGTCGCGGGACTCGAGGCGTCATGGACCACCGAGGGTGTCATCGACGACCAGGTCGCCCGCATCCGTGAGCAGGTGGGGGATGGGCTCGTGGTCTGCGGCCTCTCGGGCGGCGTCGACTCGGCCGTCGCGGCGGCGCTTGTGCAGCGCGCGGTGGGAGATCAGCTCACATGTGTCTTCGTCGACCACGGCTTGCTTCGCGCAGGCGAAGCGGAGCAGGTCGAGCGCGACTTCGTCGCGGCGACGGGTGTGCGGCTCGTCGTCGTAGACGCCCAGCAGCGCTTCCTGGATGCGCTCGCGGGCGTGACCGACCCTGAGCAGAAGCGCAAGATCATCGGGCGCGAGTTCATCCGAGTTTTCGAAGATGCCGCCCGCGATGTCGTAGCGGAGGCGGGGGAGTCGGGACGCACCGTCGACTTCCTCGTGCAGGGCACGCTCTACCCCGACGTGGTGGAGTCAGGCGGAGGCACGGGCACCGCCAACATCAAGAGCCACCACAACGTCGGTGGCCTACCTGATGACCTGATGTTCACCCTGGTGGAGCCACTGCGCACTCTCTTCAAGGACGAGGTGCGGCAGGTAGGTCTCGAACTAGGGCTGCCGCCGGAAATCGTGTGGCGCCACCCCTTCCCCGGTCCCGGGCTCGCCATCCGGATCGTCGGCGCCGTGGATGCCGAGCGACTGGAGATCCTGCGGGCTGCCGATGCCATCGCACGTGAGGAACTCACCGCAGCCGGCCTCGACCGTGACGTCTGGCAGTTCCCGGTCGTGCTGCTGGCCGATGTGCGGTCAGTAGGCGTGCAGGGCGACGGACGGACCTACGGGCACCCGGTCGTCTTGCGGCCCGTGTCCAGTGAGGACGCCATGACCGCGGACTGGTCGAGGCTTCCGCACGATCTCATCGCGCGGATCTCGACCCGGATCACCAATGAGGTGCGCGAGGTGAATCGGGTGGTGCTGGATGTGACGAGCAA
>CAZLNF010000125.1:0-5485 GCA_964560885.1 uncultured Actinomyces sp.
GGACGGCCCTGGATTGGGCCCTGGGCCCGGCCCTGGATTGGGGCCCTTCTGCAGCTGCCAGATCAACTTGCCCTTGTTCTTGCCCTTGGTCATCTTCGTGCAGATGATCGTCCGGCCAGGACCATCGCCCTGCGTCGCACCGAGCTTGGTGCACGGCTTGCCCACGAGTGATGCTGCCTGCGCGGGCGCACCAACGATGACGAGACTCGTCGCCATCGCGCATACCCCTGCTGTGACGATGGCGAGAACGGCGCGCGATGCACGCATGTTGCCTCCCGAGATGACGTCTCGCCAAGTGTGGGGGCGCGATCAGCCGGTGTCCAGCCATCCCGTCAATTCCGCGCCTCAGCGGACGACGAGTGCCTCATCCAGCGGCTTGCGGTCCAGGTCGGGCACCTCGCATCCCGGGGCCGGATAGCCGACCGGGAAGAGGATGTAGGGGCGCTCCGTCGCGGGGCGCTCGAGGATTTCGGTGAGGAAGCCCATCGGATTGGGCGTGTGAGTGAGTGTCGCCAGCCCCATCGAGTGCAGTGATGCGATGAAGAGTCCGCAGGCGATGCCCACGGACTCGTTGACGTAGTAGTTCTTGCGCACCGAGCCGTCCGCCATCGGCGTGGACTTCTGCGCGAAGACCACCACGATCCACGGCACGACGTCGAGGAAGGCCTTGTCCGACGACGTGCCCAGCGGTGCGATCGCCTGACGCCACGCGTCGGGGAGCCGGCCCCCTTCGTAGTTCTCGCGCTCCTCTTCCTCGGCCGCGAGGCGGATCCGGTTCTTGGTCTGCGGATCGCTCACCGCCACGAAGGTCCACGGCTGCTGGTGCGCGCCGCTCGGAGCGGTGTTGGCCGTGGCGACCGCGATCTCGATGAGTTCGCGCGGGACAGGGTCAGCACTGAAGTCACGCACGCTGCGTCGCGCGCTCATCCGCTCGAGGAAGGCACGTCCCGCCTCCGCAGGATCCTCGACGCGTGGGCCGGCGTACGGGATGAAGCCAGGCGTCTCGGGCGAAGACGTCATGCGGGCTGACGTCCGCCCGCCTCGACATCCTCGACGCCCTTCTTCATGTCGACGCGCGAGAGCAGGATGCCGCCGATGATGAAGAAGACGACGAGGGCGAGGATCGCGTAGCGGTAGGAGCCGAGGAACTGCAGCGTGAGGCCGAAGATGATCGGACCGAGCAGTGAGCTCGCACTGCCGGAGATCTCGTAGAAGGAGAAGTACTCGGCCTCGCGATCTCGCGGGATGAGCTGGGCAAAGAGCGAGCGCGAAAGCGCCTGGCTGCCGCCGAGGACGAAGCCGATGAAGGCCGCGAGGAAGAGGAAGGGCAAGCTCGACCCGGCCGGCAGCAGGAAGGCTACGACGAGCACGAGCGTCCAGAGGATGAGGCTGAAGAGCACGACCTTCTTCGCGGTGAAGCGGCGCGCCGCACGACCCAGCAAGAGCGCGCCCGCGATGCCCACGGCCTGCACGATGAGCACGGCGATGATGATGATCGTCGTCTCGAGCCCGAGCTCCTGGTCGGCGTAGGTCGCGGAGAGCGCGATGACCGTCTGGATGCCATCGTTGTAGAAGAAGAAGGCGACGACGAAGAGCAGTGCGACGGGATACCGACGGAGGTCGCGCATGGTGTGCGCGAGCTGGCGCAGGCCGACGCCTCGACGTTGCCCGCCCTGCGCAACCTCCGGAGCAAGCGGATTCGACCGGTTGCGCAGTCGTGCGAGCGGGATGAGCGTGAAGAGCGCCCACCACGCGCCCGCGGAGAAGAGCGCGATGCGCACCGCCATCGACTCGCTGATGCCGAAGGACTCGTGGCCGAGGAAGAGCACGAGGTTGGCGACGAGCAGGATGATGCCGCCGGCGTACCCCATCGCCCATGCGCGCTAGGACACTCCGTCGCGCTCATCAGGTGTCGCGATCTCCGGCAGGAAAGAGTTGTAGACGACGAGGGCGGCACCGAAGGCCGCGTTGGCGACGATGAAGAGGACGCCACCGAGTTGATAGTTGTCACCCTGCAGGAAGAACATCCCCATGGTGGCGAAGGCGCCGATGTAGGCGAAGAGCCCCATGATCGACTTCTTGGACTTCGCCGTGTCGGCGATCGCGCCGACGATAGGCATGAGGATCAACTGGGCGATGACGGAGACGGCGACGCCATAGGGGACATAGGACTCGGCCGTGACCGGGATGACACCCAGGAGCGTGATCTGCTCCCCCGCCTGCTCCGCCGATTTCGCGATCTCGGTGAGATAGGGGCCGAGGAAGACCGTGCCCACCGTGGTGGAGAAGGCAGATGCCGCCCAGTCGTAGAAGTACCAGCCGCGTTGCTCGCGCCGGCGCACCTCGGGCGGGTCGAAGGCTTCGATCGTGGCCATGAGCCGATAGTGCCGGAGTCACCTCAGCAGGGGAAGGACTTCGCGCGAGATCTCCCTCCGCCGGTACGCCGTCAACGCCCTCGGCGCGCTGAGCCCTAGGCTCATTCGGTGACCACCGTCAGGCCAGGCGAGTCGGCGGAGCCGCCACTGTCGGCCGACCCCCTCGCCCGCAGCCCGCTGCGGACACCGCGCGCGTGGGCCGCGCTGGTCATCGGCGTCGTCCTCGTCGGCATCGGGCTCGGCATGATGATCGACGCGGGCTTCGGGGTCGCGCCGCCGGATGCATTCTTCACCGCGCTGTCACGTACGAGCGGCCTCAGTGTGGGGACGATCCTGCTCCTCGCGAGCGTGCTCATGGTGCTGATTTCCTGGGCACTCGGGCTCCGCCCCGCCATCGGCACGCTGATCTCCTTCGTCGGTATTGCTGTCGTCGTCGACCTCACTCGACTCGTCCTGGGTGCTATCGACGCGCCGGAGTGGTCGATGGGCGCGCGCATTGCGCTCTGGATCGTGGGGCTGCTCTGCTTCTGCACCGGAATCCTGGGGATCTTCAGCTCCGACCTCGGAGCCAGTCCCTACGACCAGGTCGTCCGCGCGATCGCCTTCCGCACCGGCCGCTCCCTCGGCTTCGCGCGACTCTCCGTGGACGCCATCGCGCTGCTGACTGCCATCGTGCTCGGCGGAGCCTGGGGCATCGGCACGGTGATCATCTTGATCGCCGTACCCGTGTCACTCAATCTGGTGCTGCCGCATATCAAGCGTCACGTGCATCACGATCCCGCGCACGACCGTGCCGCCTGACATGCGCCGCTTCGCCGTACTCCTGCTCTGCGTGCTCGCCGTCGCCGCGTCACTCCCCGCAGCAGCCCACGCGAGCCCGTCGAGCACGCCAGACTCCGTGTCAGCTCGCGCCGATATCTGGCAGAAACTGCGCGCCGGGCGCGGCTACGCCGTGCTCCTGCGCCACGCGCTCGCGCCGGGCACGGGCGACCCCGCGGGCTTCCGCCTGGGCGACTGCTCGACCCAGCGCAACCTCTCCCTCGACGGGAGGCGCCAGGCCATCGCCATCGGCGCGCAGTGGCGTCGTGAGCGCGTGCCCGTCGATCGCGTGCTCACGAGCCGCTGGTGCCGGGCGCGCGACACCGCGCGACTCCTCGCCGTCGGCAAGGTGACGGCGTACCCCGACCTCGACTCGAGCTTCACGGTCTCGGCCTCGGTGGCAGAGCGCCGCACCGCGAAGGTGCGCGCGCTCCTCGCGCGTCATGCGGGCCAAGCCGGCGTAGTCGTGCTGGTGGGCCACCAGGTCAACATCACCGACATCACCGGGGTCGCACCGTCCTCCGGCGAGGGCGTCGTCGTGCAGGCCCGGGCGGATGGCTCGCTGCGCGTTGTCGGCACGCTGCCCGCGCCTTAGGACCTGCCTCGGTCGAGCGGGATCTAGTGCGCCGCGAGAGCTTCCGCGATGACGTCCCACGCGGCATCGGTCGGCTCGCCCGGCACACGCGCCAGCACTTCGCCCGCGGGTGTGATCACGCAGGCCTGCACGTCCTCGGATCCGGGGATGCCGAGGACCTTCTGGAAAGCGGAGACATTGGTGTAGACGGTGATGGTGCGCGCCAGCACGCGCGGGATGCGAATGCTCGAAGCCATGCCACCGTCGATGAATCCGCGCCCGAGCTTCCAGCGCGTGGAGAGCACGGGGATCTCGACGACGCAGGTGTCATCACCCGGGGCCATGTCGACGGGTGATCCGGGGACGCCGGCCGCCTCCGCGCGGGCAATCCAGCGATCGACGCAGCCCTGATGCCGCTGCTGGAAGGCGAGCAGCGCGAGCGTGCGCGGGGCGGGGAGGTCCTCGGGGAGGGCGATCTCGCTACCCGCGAGAGAGCGGCCATCGACGCGCGGGAAGTCCACGCGATGACTATGCCAGGGCCGCAGACCGGTCCCACCGCGCACGCTAGGCGACCTGGAAGGACCGCTTGCTCAGCCCGTAGAAGGAACCGGTGATCGTCGTCTCAGGAGCGGACTCGGGATCGCTCGCCGCACCCAGGGTGACGAAGAGCGGCGTGAAGTGCTCGACCGTCGGGTGGGCATAGGGCATGCCCGGGGCCTGACGGAATCGCGCGAGCTCATCGACGTCACCGCGAGCGAGTGCATCGGCCGCCCACGCATCGAAGTCCGCTGACCATCCGGGTGGTGTGGCACCGGTGGACCAGTCGGTGAGGAAGGGCAGGCCGTGGGTGAGGAAGCCTGAGCCCATGAGCAGGATGCCGTGGTCGCGCAGCGGCTGAAGGCGACGACCGAGCTCGAGCAGGGCCTGCGGGTCATGGGCAGGAAGCGACATCTGAATGACGGGGATGTCGGCGTCGGGATACATCACCTTGAGGGGCACCCACGCACCGTGATCGAGCCCGCGCGAGGTGTGTTCGTAGAGCTCCTGAGAGTCGGGAAGCACCGAGCGCACGAGCGCGGCGAGTGCCGAGGCATCGGGCGTGGCATAGGTCATGCGGTAGTAGTGCTCGGGGAAGCCGGTGAAGTCGTAGACCAGCGGGGTGCCCGCAGCTGCGGCCGAGATGGCCAGCGGTGCGGCCTCCCAGTGGGCGCTGAGGATGACGATGCCGCGCGGACGGGGAAGCGCGCTCGCCCAATCCGCTAGCTCACGGGTCCACAGCGCGTCGTCGAGGAGCGGCGGGGCACCGTGGCCCAGATAGAGCGCGGGCATGCGCACGTCTCCGGGCTGGCCCGGCGGGTCGGCCAAGCCGCCCCTGTCGGGCTGGCCCGCCGGTTGGGCCGAGGCAATGCCCTCCGCCGACTGGACATCCATGAGAAGAAGGGTACCATATAGTTCAACGCTCAACTAACTGCTCGGAGGATCCCATGCCCGCCGTGACCGTCGACAATCCACTGACGCTGCCGCGCGTCGCGCAGCCCGATCCCGCGCTCAAGGATCGTCCGGTCGTCTCGATCACTACTGCACCGCGCGGCTTCGAGGGTGAAGGCTTCCCCGTCCGCCGTGCCTTTGCAGGCATCGACCTCCGCGCACTCGACCCCTTCATCATGATGGACCAGATGGGCGAGGTGGAGTACGCGCCTGGTGAGCCGAAGGGCAC
>CAZLNF010000126.1:0-5400 GCA_964560885.1 uncultured Actinomyces sp.
CAGTCGAGCGCGGGGCAGTCGAGCGTGAGGCTATGCGGCGGGCCATCGAGTTGGCCGCATCCGTGGACATCCCCGACGGTCCCAATCCGCGGGTGGGATGCGTGCTCCTCGACTCAGAGGGGCGCACTCTCGCTGAGGGCGTGCACTGGGGCGCCGGCACCGCGCACGCCGAAGTCGATGCCCTCAGCCAGGCGGGGGAGGCTGCCCGTGGCGCGACCGCCATCGTGACGCTCGAGCCCTGTGACCACGTGGGCCGCACCGGCCCCTGCTCGGAAGCCCTCATCCAGGCGGGTGTGTCCCGCGTGGTCTTCGCTCAGGCGGACCCGCATGCCCTCGCTGCCGGCGGTGCGCAGCGACTGCGTCTCGCGGGCGTGGAGGTCGAGGAGGGACTCCTCGCCGAGGAATCCGCGCGGCTTAATGAAGCTTGGACCCACGCGGTCACGACCGGACGCCCCTTCGTCACATGGAAGGTCGCCGCGACGCTCGATGGTCGTGTCGCCGCCGCTGACGGCAGTAGTCGCTGGATCAGTGGTGAGGCATCTCGCGCTGAAGTGCATCGCTGGCGGCAGCGCTGCGACGCGATCGCCGTCGGCACCGGGACGGTGAGCGTCGACGACCCGCACCTCACCGCGCGCGATGCCGAAGGGCGCTTGCGAGACGTGCAGCCCCTGCGCGTCGTCGTGGGCATGCGCGACATCCCGGCGGGTGCCCGAGTCCTGGACGAGGCGGCAACGACCATCCATCTGCGCACGCACGATCCCGCCGAGGTGCTCGACTCGCTGGCTCGGCGCGAGGTGAGGCATCTGTTGCTCGAAGGGGGTCCGGGACTGGCGGCGGCCTTCCTCGCGGCGGGCGCGGTCGACCAGGTCGTCTGGTACGTCGCACCCCTCCTGCTGGGCGCGGGGAGCCCGGCACTTGCCGATCTCGGCGTGACCACGCTCGGTGACGCCATCCGCCTGCGGGACGTGCGCGTCGAGCAGGTGGGCGAGGATGCGAGGATCAGCGGGCGCATCTGACGAGGAGGTCCCGTGTTCACCGGCATCGTCGAGGAGGCGGGCGAGATCACCGAGGTGGTCCACCTGCCGGGTGAAGCGCTGCGCCTTGTCGTGCGCGGCCCCCTCGTCACGGAGGGCACTCGGCACGGCGACTCGATCGCCGTCAACGGCGTGTGCCTCACCGTGACCGATCTCGGGGATCAGACGTTCGCCGCGGATGTCATGCGCGAGACCCTCGTCCGCAGTTCCCTGCGTGATGCCCGGCCGGGCCTGCGCGTCAACCTCGAGCGCGCCGTGCAGCCCACTGCGCGTCTGGGCGGTCACATCGTGCAAGGCCACGTCGATGGCACGGGCACCCTCATCTCCCGGACGCGATCGGAGCACTGGGACGTCCTGCGCTTCGGCATGCCTGCGGCGATGGCTCGCTACCTCGTGGACAAGGGGTCCATCGCCATCGATGGTGTCTCGCTCACGGTGTCCGCGGTGGACCCGGCAGGGCAGTGGTTCGAGGTGTCGCTCATTCCCACCACGCTGGCCCTGACGACCCTGGGCGATCGCGAGGTCGATGACATCGTCAACCTCGAGGCGGACGTCATCGCCAAGTACGTCGAGGGCCTCCTGCGCGCGGAGGAGGGACATGCCTGAGACATCAGGTGACCTCTCGTCCGCGGTCGCGGCGTTGGCCGAGGGTGGTGCGGTCGTCATCATCGACGATGGCGACGAGCTCGCGGGTGAGCCGGGCGGCGGCGACCTGGTCATCGCCGGGGCCCGAGCCGAGGCCTCCCTGGTGGCCTTCCTCGCGCGCCACGGGTCCGGATGCGAGCAGGCTGCCGTGGCCGGTGAAGTCCTCGATCGGCTCGACCTGCCGCCCATGGCACTGGGCGCCGATGGGCGCCCCTCCGCCGCTGCGGTCACCGTGGATGCGCGCGGCCTCGCGGGAGGCGGGGTGACGGCGGACGATCGCGCCCGGACCCTGAGGGCACTCTCGGATCCGAGCACGCGTCCCGCCGACCTGGTCCGACCGGGCCATGTGGCGCCGGTGCGCGCGCTCCCAGGAGGGGTCCTGCGACGACCCGGCCGGGCCGAGGCGGCCGTGGACCTGGCGGTCCTTGCCGAGCAGGAGCCGGTGGCACTGCGCGTCGAGCTCGCCACGGAGTCCGGCGCGATGCTCACCCCTGCTCAGGCACGCGCTTTCGCTGGCGAGCATGGACTCGCCTGCGTGACCATCGGCGATCTCATTGCGCACCGGCGGCGCGGTGAGCGTCACGTCGAGCGGGGAGCCGAGGCGATCCTCACCACGGAGTTCGGCACCTTCCGCGCGATCAACTATCGCAACCGTCTCGACGGCATCGAGCATGTCGCGCTCGTGGCGGGTGACTTGGGGGATGGCGAGCGGGTCCTCGTCCGCGTGCATTCAGAGTGCCTCACGGGAGACATCCTCGGCTCTCGCCGCTGCGACTGCGGCCCCCAGTTGCAGGCGGCCATGTCCGCCGTGGCCGATGAGGGGCGCGGCGTGGTCCTCTACCTGCGCGGCCACGAGGGGCGCGGCATCGGGCTGCTTCACAAGCTCCAGGCGTATCAGCTCCAGGACACCGGCAGCGACACCGTCGATGCCAATCTCGAGCTCGGCCTGCCCGCCGATGCCCGCGACTACGGCATCGGGGCGCAGGTGCTGACCGATCTCGGGGTGAGGTCGATGCGCCTGCTGAGCAACAACCCGGCCAAGCGAGCCGGACTCGAGGGCTACGGACTGTCCATCGCCGAGCGCGTGCCACTCGTCGTCGCGCCCAATGAGCACAACGCCCGCTACCTCGCGACGAAGGCAGCCAGGATGGGCCACGAGTACTCTGACGCGAATCACGACATCGGGAGAGTCACGTGAGCGGCACGGGCGCGGCACGCATGAGCACGGACGGTGCTCAGGGCATGCGCGTGGACGTGATCGCATCGTCATGGCATGACGGCGTCATGACCGGCCTGATCGCAGGTGCCGAGGCGGTGCTCCGCGAAGCCGGATGCGAGTGGCGTGTGCTGCGCGTCCCCGGCGCCTATGAATTGCCGGTTGTCTCGGCTGCCTGCGCCCGCTCCGGTGCTGAGGCGGTTGTCGCCCTCGGCGTGGTGATCCGCGGCGGCACGCCGCACTTCGACTACGTATGCGATGCCGCCACGTCCGGGCTCACCCGGGTCGCGCTCGACACCGGCGTGCCCGTCGGATTCGGATTGCTCACCTGCGATGACGAGCAGCAGGCCCTCGACCGTGCGGGGCTCGAGGGCTCGCGTGAGGACAAGGGCCGCGAGGCGGCCGAGGCGGCCATCGCGACAGCGCTGCTCCTGCGACGCGTGCGCACGCCCTAGGCTGACGCCATGAAGACCTTCGATGCGCTCTACGCCGAGCTCCAGGAGAAGGCGGCCTTCGCTGGCGGCTCGGGCAACACCCGCCGACTGCTCGACGAGGGTGTCCACGCCATCGGCAAGAAGGTCGTCGAGGAGGCGGCGGAAGCCTGGATGGCCGCCGAGTACGAGAGTCGTGAACGCACCGCCGAGGAGATCGCGCAGTTGCTCTACCACGCGCAGGTTCTCATGATCGCGTCCGGCGTCACGCTCGGCGATGTCTACGATCGGCTCTGACATGCTGCGCGTCGCACTGCCCAACAAGGGCCAACTCGCCGAGCCGGCTCGCGAGATGCTCCGCGAGGCCGGTTACCTCCGTTCGTCCGCGGCCCGGGATCTCGTCATTCAGGATCCGGACAACGACGTCGAGTTCTTCTTCCTCCGCCCCAAGGACATCGCGGTGTACGTCGGCGAGGGCACCTTGGACGTGGGCATCACCGGGCGCGACATGCTCCTCGACTCGGGTGCCGAGGCAGAGGAGTTGGCCACCCTGGGCTTCGGCGGATCCACCTTCCGACTTGCCGCCCCTCCCGGCATGGCTCAGCGCGTGCAGGATCTGGCGGGGTGCCGCATTGCGACGTCCTACCCCGGAGTCCTGGCCGCCTACCTGGCCGATGCCGGCATAGAAGCGCGGATCGTGCGCTTGGACGGCGCAGTGGAGAACGCCGTGCGCCTCGGCGTCGCCGACGCGGTCGCGGATGTCGTCGCGACCGGCACCACGCTGCGACAGGCGGGCCTTGAGGTCCTGGGCGACCCCATCCTCGTGAGCGAGGCGCTCGTCGTGCGCCGACGCGGCGCTCCGGCTGACACCGCGGTCGACACCTTCGTGCGTCGCCTCAACGGCGTCATGGTCGCGCGGTCCTACGTCCTCGTCGACTACGACATCCGCCGCGAGCATGTCGACGCCGCATGTGCCATCACGCCTGGATTCGAGTCGCCGACGATCTCCTCGCTGCATGATCCGGCCTGGGTCGCCGTGCGGGCGATGGTCCCGCGGCGCGACGTACACCGCGTCATGGACGACCTCTACGACCTGGGAGCGCGCGGCATTCTCGTCACGGCCATTCACGCCAGCCGTCTGTGACCCCACCACGGTGAGCGACGTAGAGGGCCAAGGCCGGCGCATCGAGACGCCCGACGCATTCGCGGGCGATGACGGGCGTGCCGATCCTCGCTGGGAGCCGGCGTACGCCGACCCAGTCGCCGTGGAGGCGCTGTTGCGCTCGGGCGTGCGGCTGCTCGTGCCCATCGTGGCCGTCCTGGATGAGGTCGACGCCCAGACAGGGGCGGATAAGTCCAGTCACATGGCGAGCGTGAGCCTCGTCCAGCCCGACGGACGTCGTGGGCTGCTGGCCTTCACCGGGACCGAGTCGCTGGCACGCTGGGACCCGGCCGCGCGACCCGTGCCGGTGACCTCGCACCAGGTCGCGGCGGCAGCTCTCGAGGAGGGCGCCGATGGCGTGCTCGTCGATATCGCGGGGCCCGTGCGCTTCGCGATCGACGGGGAGTTCCTGGCCGAGTTGGCGCGTGGGGTCAGCCCCGGGACGTGAGGCGCTCGCCGGGGCCCTCACCCGGGGGGTCCGGGATGGGGGAGGCCTCACGGAATGCGCGTTGCAGGGTCGCGAGACCGTCGCGCAGCGGGGCTGCGTGCTGAGAGCCCAGATCGGGCGCGGACGCCGTCACGAGCCCGGCCAGGGCGGTGATGAGGATCCGGGCCTCCGCGAGGTCGATTTCCTCGGCGGCCTCGGGGCCCTCGCCAAGGCCGCAGCGGATCGCTGCCGCGGTCATGAGGTGCACGGCGAGCGTGGTGACCACCTCGACGGCGGGCACCTCCGCGAGGTCACGGGCGGCTGCGGCATCCGGGGTTTCGGTCACGGGGTCAGCCTGCCAGGACCGGACGGGATGTGACGGGTCAGACCACCGCGGGCGGGCTGGTAGCCTTGGGGTGTTCGGCTGCCCCGTGCAGCCCGCGAAGAGGAACTCGGTTCCCACCTGCCGCCCCCGGGTGTCAGGT
>CAZLNF010000127.1:0-5284 GCA_964560885.1 uncultured Actinomyces sp.
TGCTCCTCCAGGTGGTCCCAGAGGGCATTGGTAACGACACTCACCTGCGGACGCACGATGTCCTGGGCGACCAGTTCGATGAGCGAGGGCGTCACCGCCATGCACTCGAGCACGACCGCTCGCGGGGCCACGGAATCGCGCTGGAACGATCGATGGACTGTCTCGAGCATCTCCAGAATCGAGACCTGTCCCACACGATTTGTCGGATGCTCCGTCCCTGCGGTGTCCAGCTCACGTGACGCAGTGCCCGTCATCTTGCCGAGGGTCGGGATACCGCCCGCGGTGAGCGCCGCGTGGATGAGGCGCACCGTGGATGACTTGCCGCGCGTCCCGGACACGAGGACCCGGAGCGGGATGCTCCGAAGACGTGCGAGGTTACGCCGCGACCAGATGCCCCACACGATGGCGACGAGTGCGAAGGTCCCTGCCGCGAGCGCAGCCGATAGAGACTGCTGGGTCAGCAGGTCTGCGGACACGCGGTCCCAAAGATCCCCCACGGGGAGACGGTCCCACGATTGCCGCCGTCCAGGGGGCGGATTCTCAGTGACCCCGGGTCACGCGCTTCACGATCTGAGCGGCATTGGGCGCCGTCGCCAGGAGGCGGTCGTAGGGCTCGTCCCTCAACTCCAGGACGATCCCCGGCTTGGTGCCGAGCAGTGCGCAGAAGTCCTGCCCGCCTCGGAATCGCATCCGGCCGATGAGGACGACGTGCGGGATGCCGATGCCCGGCCAACGCCAGCCGCGCACACGCGGCCACATGTCGGATGAGGCCTCGGCATGGATGATGTGGTCCCAGGGGATGTCGAAGCTGCTTGTGAAGGTGCCGAAGCGTTCCCACCGGCCCAGTCGCACCGACAGGTGCGTCGGTTCCATGACGAGAATGGCCATGGCCCCAGCGTGCCATCCGCCCCTCGGGTGTCGTCGGGGGCCGCCGTCACACCCACCTGACATGCTCGGGGCATGGCCGGCCAGCGCACCCCTCGAGCTCCCGTCACCGTGCGGGTGCCCGAGGTCGCCGCGCCGGATCGCCCCTGGTCGGCCACCGCAATCGAGCAGTTCCTCGGGTGCCCCCTGCGCTATTGGTGGCAGCGGATCGAACGCTGGGAGACGCCCTCGACAGCCGCGCTCGTCATCGGTCGAGCCGTGCACGCGGCCCTCGAGCACCTGCTCGCTCTGCCTCCGGACGAGCGCGTGCCTGAGCGCGCCGACGCCTACCTCGCGGAGGCCCTGATCGCCGAACTCGCGCTGGTCGAGGGACAGGGCATCGACGAGGCGGAGGTCCGCGCGGGCAGTGCGCGTGCGATGGCGGCGTACTTCGCGACAGAGGAGCCCGCGAGCATCGAGGTCGCCGCCGACGGACTTGAGCGTGAGGTGCGCACGGACCTCGCGGGGCTGCCCTTCCTCGGTCACATCGATCGCATCACCGTCACGGAGCCAGGCCTGCGCGTCACCGACTACAAGACCGGCGCGCCCAAGCCGCGCTTCTGGTGGTCCTACTGGCGCCAGCAGTTGCTCTACGCCGCTGCCCTCGAGGGGATGGGGGAGCCCATCGCTGAGATCGAGTTGCTTTATCTCAAGGATCCGCGCGCGGTGACGCGCCCGGTCTATCCGGCTGCGATCCGCCGCGCCCTCACTGATTTGGAGTCCGCGCACGAGCAGCGTGACGTCATGGCGACGGGTGGTGCCTGGGAGGCACGCCCGGGTCCGCTGTGTCGTTACTGCGACTTCCAATCCATGTGTCCGGCGCAGCGCAGTGCTGCGCCCAAGCCGGGGAGCCCTGAGAGCGATGCAGCCCTGCGTGAGCGCGGGCTGGTGCAGCGTGATGCTGTGCCGGCTGCAGCTCCTGCGGGTGACCTGCTCGACATCCTCGATGACGAGGTGCAGGGGTGACGCAGGTCGAGATTCCACCGTGGACTCCGCCCTGGCGCGTGGTCGTCCGTGACCGACTCATCCGCGTGAGTGCCGCTCACGTGCGTGGCGAGGAGCGCTGGGAGTGCCCGACGCAGATCGCCGTCAAGGCGCGCCCGACCCTGCAGGTCGATCGCGACCCCTCGGTGCGCCCGACCTATCCCCCCTTCCACTCGTTTGCACTCGGCCTGGCGCGCGATGCTGCCTACGCCGTCCTCGCCTCCGGCACCGATCCCGAGGTCGCGCTCGATCAGGTGTGCGCCACCTCTGCGGGGGATGTGGCCGAGGCGGCCCGCACTGTCGCCCGGGAGGCGCTGCAGGGCTATCTCATTGCGGTCGCGCGCCTGCGTGACACCGATCAACTCGCAGACGAGACCGTCGTCCGCGAGTTCTTCGCCGTGGACGAGCCCGACGTGCGCGTCGAGTGGTCCGCATGGGGGCTGCTGCATGTGAGTCGAGACGGTGCCGAGCGCGAGTACCACGTCCTCACCTGGGAGCAGGCGGGCACACGCCGCCGCGAGCCGGCGTACCTCGCCGTCTATGCGCGGGTCGCTGCCGACGCGGTCATGAAGCAGGAGGGCAGCCTCTGGCGTGAGCGCTGGCCAGCCGCCTCGTCGCAGCCGGGCCCGGCGCAGCGCGTTCGCGTGCGCGAAATCGGCATGCTCGATGCATCTGACGCTCTCCTGCTCGACATGAGCGCGGAGGAGGCGCGCGAGCGATTCGGCGACGTGGTGTCGGAGCGCATCCACGTGCTGGGAGGTGGTGCCTTCAATCCTGGAGCGCGCTGCGCGTCGTGTCCCGTCCGCTACGAATGCCCGGGCGTGGCCCGGATGCCCGGTGTGCTCGGTGTCGCCGGCCCCGCGCTCTGGACGCGTGCGCTCAGCCCCGGTGACCTGACGACGGCGCGCACCTGCACCTGGCAGATCCACCTGGAGCGGGAGCTCTCGCTGCCACGCGCTCGTCGCGAGACCACCGAGGCGATGGTGCGCGGCACGCACCTGCACTCCTGGCTCGAGCATGCCCATGCGCGCCTCGTGCCCTGCACCGCCGATGACCTGCCGCTGCCTGGCGAGGGAATGGGTGAGGTGGCGGAGATCCTCGGCTGGGACGAGTCGACCTATTCCGCCCTGCGACCCTTCCTGCTGCAGCATGTGGATGCCTGCCCGCTCCATCGCGACGATGTGGTCGCTGCCTACCCCGAGCAGTCGCTCACGGCGTGGGACACCGATGTCGATGTCGTGATGAGCACGCGCGCTGACCTCGTGGTGGAGACGAGCGACGGCTATCTCGTGCGCGAGACCAAGAGCGTCGCCGCACAAGGTGACATGCCGCAGACCGCGGCAGAGGTCTTCGAGCGCTATCCCCAGGTGGCCGTGACGCTCTGCCTGCTCGCTGACGGCCTCGACCCCGTGACCGGTGAAGTGGCAGCTGCACCGCGCCCTGCACGTGTCGAGGTAGAGATCCTGCGGACCGACGGTCATGAGTTGCGCGGATTCGACACCTCGGATGCCGAGGCCGTGCTCATCGCGCGCGCGACCATCGCCGAGGCCGTCGACACGATCCTCTACACCCCCGCGGAGCCCCATGTCGGCCGCCACTGCTCCTGGTGCCCGGTGTCTCGCTGGTGTGAGGCCTACCGGGGCCGTGCCTCCGAGATGGGTGGCGAGGCGATAGGCGAAGTGACCGGTGACGGCAATGCCGATGGAGACGAGCGACCGCGCATGTCGCTCCTCGCCTACGCCGAGTCCGTCACCCTCGAGGTCGACTCCGAGATCCCCTTCTGAGGTCGCCCCACACGCTCGAATGTGCGACGCTCGGCGCATGGCCGATCCGTCCACCCCAGAGACCGTCCCGGTGCCGTGGTCTGCTCGAGCCCCGCAGCGCTATGTCTTCGCCGCCCTCGCCGTCATCATCGGCATCGCTGTGGTTGTCACTGCGCTGGCATACATCCGCGCAGGCACCGGCGGGGTCGTCCCCTTCCTCATGATCACGGTCGGGCCGATCCTCGCCGTCGTGTACGTCTACTACTTCGGCTTCCGCAAGTTCGACCAGGTCGACTAGCGCGCTCGGGTCGGTGCCGCGATCCGCGGATTGCCGCAGGCATTGACCTGCACGCGCAGAGCCGCCTGCTCGGTGGCGTCGACCGTGATCCGCCACCGCCACTTCACCGCGATCCACTCGCTTACGTAGGTGCAGCGATACGCCGTGCGCGGGGGCAGCCACTCCGCGGGGTCCTGGTCACCCTTAGAGCGGTTGCTCGATGCGGTGACGGCAATGAGCGATCCGGCGTACCCGCGATCATTGGCGAATGCCTCGCGCACGGCGGTCGTCCAGCTTCGCGCGCCGGAGGCCCAGGCCTCGGCGAGCGGCACCATGTGGTCGACATCGAGTTCACCGGGATCGCGCACGGTGACGCCATCGAACTCAGAGAACCAGCGTCCTGACCCGACCGGGCATGAGCGACCGGTGCTGGGTCCGCTCCGAGCCTCACTGATGAGGACCAGGTCGCGCACGTCGCAGTCGTCACCGACGTAGTCCCAGTGCGGGAAGAGCTCGCGGTCGTAGCCCGCGGGTCGCTCCGGCGCCACGGTCAGGGAACGCAGCATCGACAGGACCGAGCGCTCCTGGGCATGCGCGGGTGACGCAACCAAGGCGCTAAGGCCGAGACCGGCCGAGATCGCGAGGACGAGTGCGGTCGCACGACGACGCATGACTCCCCCTGACTTCTTGCCACTCATGGCGACTTTTGAGTGTACGGAAGTCGCGATAGGTGGCGAAAACGGTCTGGTTCGACCCTAGCTCGCGGGAGGGCTGAGTCGCTCGGCGGCGACGTCGCGCGCGATGTCGACGAAGCGATCGACCGCGGGGGTACGCCGCTGAGCGGGGGGCACCGCCAGCAGGATCGAGCGCGGAGCGATGGGGGGCACCGTGGGCAGCACGACGACCTCGGGGTCGTCGAGGTCCACCGCGAGCTGCGGCATGATCGCCGCCCCCATGCCGTTGCGCACCATGGCCTGCTTGGCGCCGTTGTCATTGGTGCGGAAGGCGTAGGGGGCCGTGACACCCGCGTCGCGGACGTGCTGATCGATGTAGTCCTGCGTCGTGCCGACGTGCTCGCCGATGAGGCCGAGCTCAGCGATCTCGCGCATGGTGATCGACGTCGCACCGAGATAGGGATCGCGCCGGGGGAGCACGGCGACGAAAGGATCCGTGCCAAGGTCAATGAGTTCGACCGATGTGTCGAAGACGGGACCGGCGACGAAGGCCACATCGATATCTCCGGAGTGGAAGCGCTCGATAAGCGCTGAATTCTCATCCTCCTCGATCGCGCGCATGATGAGGCCCGGGATCTCGCGCCGCACGCGTCCGACGATGT
>CAZLNF010000128.1:0-5275 GCA_964560885.1 uncultured Actinomyces sp.
CGCCGAAGCCCACGACCGCCGCCCCGGTGGCATCCAGGGCGCCTTCGGCCAGGCTTTGGAAACCGGCCAACTGGTCGCTCGTGGCGGCGGCAGCCTCGGTGGCCTCTGTCGCGCCGTCGGCCCTCGCGTTCACCCGCCCCGATCCCGATGCCTCGACCGGACGACCGGCGACCCAGTGGGAGTACATCCGCAGAGGTGCCTCGTCCGTCGAGACCTTGCCGGTCGACGTGACGGTGAGCACCTGTGACTGAGCCGGCTGCTTGCCGGGAACGCGAAGGCGGATGCGATGGGAGCCCGGCTTGCTCAACTGCATCGACACGCGTACCCGACCGTCCTTGGAGACACGCGCTGACGTGAGCGGCACCCACGTGCCGCTCGCTTGGACCTCACCGACCACCGCAAGCCCGCCGAAACGACGTGAGAGGTCGCCGGTGACGGCAAAGACCTGGCGCGTGCGCACCGACGAAGGGGCCTTCGCCGTGAAGGACGTTGCCTTGGACCGCTGTGTCGCGGCGGGGGCAAGCACGGCGGATGAGTTGAAGTCGTCCGTTCCTGCCGGCACCGCTGGAGAAGGGGCTGCCTGCGACGGACCACCCGCGGCGACGAACGACGCGGCGACGACGGCGAGAGAGGCCCCCACGGCAAGGAACGAGCGTGGACGACGGACAGTAGACGGAATCACGAGGACATCATGCGTGCGGGGCCACGCGGAAGCCCGCCCAAGTGGGGAACTCCGCAGCCGATCCCGGTGGACCTACGGGCTCGTGGAGTCCACGAGATCGGGGCACACCTCGCGGAGGGCATCCGCGGAGTAGCCCCCCTCGCGCAGGAGCACGGGCGGATCAGCCGTGAGATCCACGATGCTGCTCGGGGCCTCGGCCAGCGTGGGCCCGGCATCGAGATAGAGAGTGACGTCGCTGCCCAGCTGCGCTTCGGCATCGGCACACGTGCGCGGAGGGATGCTGCCTGCGCGCTGTGCCGATGTGACCGCGAGCGGCCCCGTCGCGGCGAGCACCGCAAGCGTGACGGGATGCAGAGGCATGCGGATCGAGACCTGTCCAGATCCGCTCGCGATATCCCAGGCAAGCGTGGGCTGCTCGCGCACGACCAGGGTGAGTGGGCCGGGCCAGAAGGCCTCGATGAGCGCACGACCATCGGCCGTGACTCCACTGGCGAGCCCCTCCACCGTGCGCACGGCACCGACGAGCACGCCCACGGGCAGGTCGTCACCTCGCCCCTTGGCCTCGCGCAAGGCGCGCATCGCCTTGGCGGAGAAGGGATCCGCCGCGAGGCCGTAGACGGACTCGGTCGGGAGCACGACGAGTTCGCCGCGCTTGATTGCGGCAGCGGCCGCCGACACTCCCCGGTCTCGCGCGGGCCCCGGACGATCGCCCACGTCGATGACGAGGCTCATGCCGAGCCTCCCGCTCCGTCCATCCGTCGCGTCGCCGTCGTGAATCGAGGCTTGCGCGCCAGATCGCGGTGGTCGACGATGTCGCGCCAGCGGCCATCCTCGGCGAGCACCGCGGGCACGCCCTCCTCCGCTTCGTCTCCCTGCTCATCGGAATGCTCGATGACGACTAGGCCACCGGGCTGCAGCAGAGCTGCCGCAGTGTCGACGGCACCACGGATGATGTCGAGGCCATCCGGCCCGCCGTAGAGAGCAAGGGCGGGGTCATGGTCGCGCACCTCTGGGTCGCGGACGCTTGCGCCGCTGGGCACGTAGGGCGGGTTCATCGTGACCACCGCGATGCTTCCGCGCAGGAGTGCGAGCGGCCCCCCGTCAGCCGCACAGGTGCGGGCATCGGCCTGCACCACCTCGACACGACTGCCCGCCGCCTCGATCTCATCGCGCAGCGCGTCGGCATTTCTGCGTGTCCACATCACGGCCGCATCGTCGATCTCGACAGCGGTCACGTGCGCGGGAGCCGCCTCCGTCGCGAGCGAGAAGGCCACCGCCCCCGACCCCGTGCAGAGGTCCACCGCGCGCCTCTCCTCCGGCGGGAGTGCGCGCAGCGCATCGATGCCCGCCTGCGCCACGAGCTCGGTCTCCGGTCGCGGGATGAAGACACCGGGCCCCACCGCGAGTTCGAGATTGCGGAAGGCTGCAGCGCCGACGAGGTGCTGCAGTGGCACGCGCGCCATGCGTCGGGTGAGCAGGCGCTCGTAGGCGGTGCGCTCCTGGGAGTCCATCCGGTCCTGCAGGAGGAGGCGCCCGCGCGGCACGCCCTTGACGTAAGCCGCAAGAAGGATGGCGTCGGTGTCAGGCGAGGGCACGCCCGCAGCCGCGAGGCGACGCTGGCCATCGGCCATGACATCGCGCAGCGACACCCAGCCCTCCACGACGCGGGGAGAGGGGCCCGGGCCCGACTGGCCCGTGGGGCCCGACTGACTCATCGGCCCTCAGCCAACGCAGCGTCGGCGGACGAGTCGATGCAGGACTGGATGACCGCATCAAGATCACCGCTGAGCACCTGGTCGAGGTTGTGGGCCTTATAGCCGGAGCGATGGTCGCTGATGCGGTTCTCGGGGAAGTTGTAGGTGCGGATGCGCTCGCTGCGATCGACGGTGCGGACCTGAGCACGCCGGGAGTCCGACGCCTCCTGCTGGGCCTGCTCCTGCGCGATGGCGAGGAGTCGAGCCCGAAGGATGCGCAGCGCCTGCTCGCGATTCTGCAACTGGCTTTTCTCGTTCTGGCAGGACACGACTGTGCCGGTCGGCACGTGGGTGATGCGCACGGCGGAGTCGGTCGTATTGACGGACTGGCCTCCCGGGCCTGAGGAGCGGAAGACATCGATGCGCAGGTCATTGGGGTCGATCGTGACATCGACGTCCTCGGCCTCGGGGAGCACCAGCACTCCCGCGGCCGAGGTGTGGATCCGTCCCTGCGACTCGGTGACGGGCACGCGCTGCACGCGGTGCACCCCACCCTCGAACTTCAGTCGCGCGTACGGCGCCTCGCCGGGCTCGGGGACACCGCGGGCCTTGACCGCAACCGCGATGTCGCGATAGCCACCCAGATCGGAATCCTCAGCCTCGAGGACCTCGGCGCTCCAGCCGCGCTGGTCGGCGTAGCGCAGGTACATGCGCAGCAGATCGCCCGCGAAGAGAGCGGACTCCTCACCGCCCTCCCCCGCCTTGATTTCGAGGATGACGTCCTTGCCATCCAGGGGATCGCGAGGCACGAGGAGTTCGCGGAGACGCTCGCCCACCTCCTGGCGACGGACCTCGAGGGTGTCGGCCTCTTCAGCGAATGCCGGGTCGACATCGGCGAGCTCGCGCGCGGCGGCGATGTCATCGCCCAGGGAGGCCCAGGTGCGGTAGGCCTCGATGATCGGACGCAACTCCGCGTGGCGACGCGCCAGGCGTCGTGCCTCGGAGGGATCAGCGTGCACCGCAGGGTCGGCCAGGCGCTCCTCGATCGCGGAGTACTCGGCGGTCAACTCGACGCAGGCGTCGAACACGGGACCTACCTATCGGCGATGAGCGGGGACGCGCTTCAGTCGAAGGCGCGTCACTCGGATGCGGAGGCCTTGTCCTTGCCGCCGAAGCGCTTCTCCCACTTAGCCACGCGACCGCCGGAGTCGAGGATCTTCTGGCGACCGGTGTAGAAGGGGTGGCACTGCGAGCAGACATCAGCGTGGATGACGCCGTTCTTGGCGGTGCTGCGCGTGGTGAACGTCGAACCGCAGGTGCAGGTGACCTGGGTCTCGACGTACTCGGGGTGGATGCCCGACTTCATGATGACTCCTTCGGTGGGTGCCCGGGTCCGCGGTAGCGGTGAACCGGGCCTGGCAAGGGTACGCCATCGACTCATCGACGGCCGAATCGGCTAGGAGTCGTCGCTCTCCGACCCGGTGACCGAGGGCGTCGTCTTCTGGATCTGCAGGAGGAACTCCAGGTTGCTCTTGGTCTCGCGCAGCTTGGTGAGCAGGAGCTCGATGGCCTGCTGCTGATCGAGGGCATGGAGGACGCGACGGAGCTTCCAGACGATCTTGAGCTCGTCGGGAGCCATGAGGAGCTCCTCCTTGCGCGTGCCCGAGGCATCGACGTCGACGCTCGGGAAGATGCGCTTGTCGGCGAGCTTGCGATCGAGCTTGAGCTCCATGTTGCCGGTGCCCTTGAACTCCTCGAAGATCACCTCGTCCATGCGCGAGCCGGTCTCGACGAGTGCGGTCGCGAGGATCGTGAGCGATCCGCCGTTCTCGATGTTGCGGGCGGCACCGAAGAAGCGCTTCGGCGGGTAGAGCGCCGTGGAGTCCACGCCACCCGACAGGATTCGGCCCGAGGCCGGCGCCGCGAGGTTGTAGGCACGACCGAGTCGTGTCATCGAGTCGAGCAGGACGACGACGTCGTGGCCGAGTTCGACCAGACGCTTCGCGCGCTCGATGGCCAGCTCAGCGACGATCGTGTGATCCTCTGCGGGACGGTCGAAGGTCGAGGAGATGACCTCGCCCTTGACCGAGCGCTGCATGTCGGTCACTTCCTCGGGACGCTCATCCACAAGGACGACCATGAGGTGGCACTCGGGGTTGTTCGTCACGATGGCATTGGCGATGGACTGGAGCACCATCGTCTTGCCGGCCTTGGGCGGCGACACGATGAGGCCGCGCTGTCCCTTACCGATCGGGGCCACGAGATCAATCACTCGGGTGGTGAGGTTGCCCGGCTCCGTCTCGAGGCGCAGTCGCTCCTGGGGGTAGAGCGGCGTGAGCTTGGAGAATTCGGGTCGCTGCCGAGACTGGTCGGGCTCCGAGCCATTGACGGTGTCGATCCGCACCAGGGGGTTGAACTTCTCACGGCGCTCCCCGTCACCAGGCTGCTTCACGGCGCCGGTGACGGCGTCTCCCTTGCGCAGGCCGTGCTTCTTGACCATGGAAAGCGAGACGTAGACGTCATTGGGGCTGGGGAGGTAGCCCGCGGTGCGCACGAAGGCGTAGTTGTCGAGCACGTCGAGGATGCCGGCGACGGGGACGAGCACGTCGTCATCGGACACCTCGATGTCCTGCTCCGGGAAGCCACCCGGGCGGCGGTCCCGGCGATCCCGGAATCGATCGCGTCCGCGACGGCGGCGGCGGCGTGAACCATCACCATCGTCGTCGTAACTGTCATTGCGGTTGTCGCTGCGGTTGTCGCTGCGGCTGTCGCTGCGGTTGTCATTGCGGTTGTCGCTGCGCTTATCGCTGCGGTTGTCCTGCCGGTTGTCGCCGCGGTTGTCCTGGCGGGGAGCGCGCTCGCGCTCACCCTGCTCGCTCTTCTCGGAGGCGCTGCTCTT
>CAZLNF010000129.1:0-5210 GCA_964560885.1 uncultured Actinomyces sp.
TAGATGTCCTGGTACTTCTTGGGCGGATTCTCGGCGTAGGCGATCGAGCCGTCTGCCCGGGTCGTGAACCACTCGGGGTGCTCGGTCACCCAGGGGTGGTCGGGCGATGCCTGCAGCGCCAGGTCGAGCGCGATCTCCATGCCGAGATCGCGCGCTGCGCTGACGAATGCCGCGAAGTCCGCCTCCGTGCCGAGGTCGGGGTGGATCGCATCGTGGCCGCCGTCGCGGGACCCGATCGCCCACGGTGACCCGGGATCGCCGGCCTTGGGATCGAGGGTGTTGTTGCGTCCCTTGCGATTCGTCGCGCCGATCGGGTGGATGGGAGGGAGGTAGACCACGTCGAAGCCCATGGCGGCGATCGCAGGCAGTCGCTTGGTCGCGGTGGTGAAGGTGCCCGACTTGAGTGGACGCCCGCGCGCCCCCTCGCTGCGGGGGAAGAACTCGTACCACGCCCCGACGAGCGCGCGCCGACGCTCGACGAGGAGCGGCCAAGGACCGCAGGTCGTCACACCGGCGCGCAGGGGATGGGATGCCAAAGCAGCGAGGACATCCAGATCCCCTGCCGCAGCGAGACGCACTTCCGGAGGAAGCTCGGTGTCGCGCACGGTGCGTGTGACCTCGGCGAGGCGCTCCTCGCGGCCGCCCTCGAGCGACTCGATCAGCCGCGCGCCTTCCTCGAGCTCGACTTCGATGTCGACACCAGCGGGGACCTTGATGCTCGCGCGGTGCCACCACGTGCCCCAGGGGTCATCCCATGCCTCGATCGCGAAGGTCCACATGCCCTCGGCGTCTGCGGTGATGTGGGCACCCCAGACATCGACTCCCGTTCCGAGGTCGCGCATGCGCTGCCGGGATCGCTCGCGGCCCGCAGGATCCCGGAGCACCACGTCGACGCCGAGTGAACCGTGGCCCTCGCGGAAGACGGTGGCGCGCACCGGCACCTGCTCACCCACGACGGCCTTGGCGGGCATCCGCCCGGACTCCACGACGGGCCACACATCCGTGACCGGGATGCGCCCCAGGAGGACGCTGGGCACCTCCACCCTCGATCCATCGACCGGAGGGGAAGGGGGGCGCTTGGCGGCGACCTTCTTGGCCGGCTGCTTCGGCGCGGCGGCCTTCTTGGCGGGCTGCTTCGGCGCGACGGTCTTCTTGGCCGGCTGCTTCGGCGCGGGTGCCTTGCGGGCTGCAGGAGCCTGCTTCCGCGATTCCCGCTGCGCCATGGAGTCAGCGTACTGGGCATCCGGCAGCCGGTCCTCGGTCCCGCAAAAGGCCGTAAGCACTCTGCAATTCCCCGGCTCCCTTGCGGTCAGACCGGGTGTTTTCCGTCGTGTCGCCGTAAGGCCTCCCGAGAGTCGTCCCGGTCCTCCCTCACCCGCTAGCGTGGCCGCCGTGAAGGCCATCCGCAGGTTCACCGTCCGCACCGTCGTCCCGGCCGAACTCGAGTCGCTCGAGGAGCTCGCGGCCAACCTTCACTGGGCCTGGAGTCCGGAGACCCGCGATGTCTTCCGCGCGATCGATCCCGAGCTCTGGGACCGGGTCGGCGATGATCCCGTGCGCCTCCTCGGTGAGGTGTCACGCGAGCGACTGCAGGAACTCGCCGGTGATCCCGGATACGTCGACTGGGCACGACGCACGCGTGACGACCTGCGCTCCTACCTCCACCGGGAAGCCTGGTACCAGCGTCAGCCTGACGACCGACCCGAGTGCATCGCCTACTTCTCGCCGGAGTACGGAATCGCAGCGGCGCTCCCGCAATACTCCGGTGGTCTCGGGATTCTTGCTGGGGATCACCTCAAGGCAGCATCCGACCTGGGTGTCCCCATCATCGGCGTGGGTCTGTTCTACCGATCCGGTTACTTCCACCAGACGCTGTCACGCGAAGGCTGGCAACTCGAGACGTACCCGGTGGTGGACCCCGATGGCCTGCCGGTGTCGCTCCTGCGCGACGAGTCTGGTGAGCGCGTCACGGTGTCGATTGGCTTCCCGGGCGGCCGCACGCTGCGCGCGCGCATCTGGGTCGCGCACGTGGGCCGCGTGGACCTGCTGCTCCTCGATTCCGATATCGAGGAGAACGATCCGGCGGACCGAGATGTCACCGATCGTCTCTACGGCGGGGGTGGTGAGAATCGTCTCGCGCAGGAGGTGCTCCTCGGCATCGGCGGAGTGCGAGCCGTCCGCCGCTACTGCGAGATCACAGGACATCCGTCGCCCGAGGTCTTCCACTCCAATGAGGGACACGCGGGATTCCTCGGCCTCGAGCGCATGCGCGAACTCGTCGTAGGCGGACTCGACTTCGACTCGGCCCTGGAGGCAGTGCGTGCGGGCACGGTCTTCACCACGCACACTCCCGTGCCGGCCGGGATCGATCGCTTCCCCCGGGAGATGATCGAGCGCTTCTTCGGCGGCGACAATGCCGAGCCGGGCATGCCGGTGGAGCGCATCCTGGAGCTCGGTGCTGAATCCTTCGAGGGCGGCGATCCGGCCGTCTTCAACATGGCGGTCATGGGTCTGCGCCTCTCCCAGCGCGCCAATGGCGTGAGCCTGCTCCACGGCGTCGTGAGTCGCGGCATGTTCGCCGGACTATGGCCGGGCTTCGATCCCGATGAGGTGCTCATCACCTCCATCACCAACGGAGTGCATGCACCCACATGGGTCGCACGTGAAGTGCGTGACCTTGCGGCGCGCGAGGTCGGCGCCGAGCTCGTCGAGGAGGGTCGCGGCTGGGAAGCGATCGGCCGCATCCCGGATGAGGCCATCTGGCCCGTCAAGCGCATCCTGCGCGAGAAGCTCGTGGCGGATGCTCGTGCGCGCTTGCGCGCGGCATGGCGGACTCGTGGCGCGAGCGATGCCGAGCTGGGCTGGATCGATGGGGTGCTGGATCCGGACGTCCTCACCATCGGCTTCGCACGGCGCGTGCCCTCCTACAAGCGGCTCACCCTCATGCTGCGCGACCCCGATCGCCTTCGCGACCTCCTGCTGCACCCGGAGCGTCCGGTGCAACTGGTCATCGGCGGCAAGGCTCACCCGGCGGACGACGGTGGCAAGCGCCTCATCCAGGAGCTCGTGCGATTCGCAGACGACCCGGACGTGCGTCACCGCATCGCCTTCCTGCCCGACTACGACATTGCGATGGCGACGGTCCTGTATCCCGGCTGCGACGTGTGGCTCAACAATCCGATCCGCCCTCTCGAGGCCAGTGGCACATCCGGCATGAAGGCGGCGCTCAACGGCGCGCTGAATCTCTCGATCCTCGATGGCTGGTGGGATGAGTGGTACGACGGGGAGAATGGTTGGGCGATCCCCACTGCAGACGGCGTCGAGGATCCTGATCGCCGCGATGACCTGGAGGCTGCAGCGCTCTACGACCTCATCGAGCGCGAGGTCGCACCGACCTTCTACCAGCGGGGTGACGATGGCCTCCCGCATCGTTGGATCGAGCGCGTCCGTCACACGCTCATGACCCTCGGGCCCAAGGTGCTGGCAAGTCGCATGGTCAGCGAGTACGTCACGCGCCTCTACGAGCCCGCGGCCGTGTCATCCCGGCGCGCGTCCGCTCACGACTTCGCACTCGCGCGGGACCTCGCCGCGTGGAAGGCGCGCGTCGAAGCCGCCTGGTCGGGTGTGGCCGTGGAACATGTCGAGGCATCCGGCGTCGGAGATGCACCGTCGCTGGGTGCTCCCCTCCACGTGCGTGCGCACGTGCGGCTCGGCGACCTGGCGCCCGACGATGTCCTGGTGCAGATCGTCTATGGGCGCGTGGATGCGGAGGATCGGATCGCGATGCCGCAATGGGCCGATCTCAAGGCCGAGGAGGGCTACGACGGAAGCCGCTGGCTCTTCTCCGGCGATATCGCGCTGGAGCGCACCGGACCCTTCGGCTACACCGTGCGCGTGCTCCCGCGACATGACGGCATGGCGTCGCCGGTGGAGATGGGCCTCATTGCGGCGCCTGCGCCGCTCGGCGCGCCCGCGGAGGCCGTGCTCCGCTAGGAGGCCACGCGCAGCAACGCCGACGATCGAGGGGTCAGGCGCAGCGCGGTCCCGGCGGGGATGGGACCCGGAGGCCTGAGCGCTCCCGTGTCGAAGACGACGTCGTACGACGCTCCGAAGGGCTCACCCGGCAGCGTGAAGTCGATCTCGTCATCGGACGCGTGCAGGATGTAGAGGAAGGAGTCGTCGGCCGGGGGGAGGGGCTCGCCCGGCACCTGGTGCAACTCCCCGGAGAGGTACATCCCGAGCGTCTTGGTCCAGGGCGCGTTCCACTCGTCATTGGTCAGGGGCTGGCCATCGGGTCCCACCCAGCCGACATCGGGTGCGCCTCCCTCGCGCTGGGGGCGGCCGTCAAAGAAGAAGCGCTGGCGGAAGACCCGATGATCGCGTCGCACGGCGAGCACGGCGCGCGTGAACTCCAGGAGCTCCTCCTGCCACGGGTTGAGCTGCCAGTCGTACCAGGAGATGTCGTTGTCCTGGCAGTAGGCGTTGTTGTTGCCGCCCTGCGTGCGGCCGATCTCGTCTCCGCCGAGCAGCATGGGCACGCCCGTGGAGAGGACCAGGGTGGCGATCATGTTGCGGATCTGGCGCTGTCGGGTCGCGACGATCCCCGGGTCGTCGGTCTCGCCCTCGACGCCGTAGTTGGCCGACCGGTTGTCGTCGGTGCCGTCGCGGTTGTCCTCGAGATTGGCCTCGTTGTGCTTGTGCTCGTACGTCGTGAGATCCCGCATGGGGAATCCGTCATGCGCGGTGATGAAGTTGATGGACGAGTAGGGGCGTCGGCCGTCGCCGGCGTAGAGATCGGCGGATCCGGTGAGGCGCCAGCCGAGTTCGCCGACGCCGGCCGCACCGCGCCAGAAGTCTCGGAGGTTGTCGCGATATCGGCCGTTCCACTCCGCCCACAGGGTGGGAAATTCACCGACCTGGTAGCCCCCGGGTCCGACATCCCACGGCTCTGCGATGAGCTTGACTCGCCGCAGGATGGGGTCCTGCTGGATGGTCGTCATGAAGGTGCCGAGCATGTCGACGTCATGGAAGGACCGGGCGAGGGCTGAGGCGAGGTCGAATCTGAAGCCATCGACGTGCATCTCCGTCACCCAGTAGCGCAGGGAGTCCATCACCATCTGCAGGACGTGGGGATTCGAGACGTCGAGGGTGTTGCCGCAGCCGGTGTAGTCCATGTAGTGGCGGCCGTCGCTGAGTCGGTAGTAGCCGGG
>CAZLNF010000130.1:0-5195 GCA_964560885.1 uncultured Actinomyces sp.
GCGTACCTCGATCAGGTCGTGCAAGACCAGGTGCTCGCGCGCACCTTCGGGGCTAGCGGCGTGCCGTTCTTCGTCATTGACCGCGCCTACGGAGTCTCGGGTGCCCAGCCGCTCGAGGTCTTCCTCGACGCCATCGACCAGGCTCGCGCCGCATCTGCCTAGCCCCGCCAACCAGGCCGCGCCTGACCCCGTGAGAGCCCCTCCCGTGACTGCCGTGGGAGGATCTGACCATGCCGGAATCCGATCTCAAGGCCACGCTGCACACCTCGATGGGCGACATCAACGTCATCCTCTTCCCTGACCAGGCACCCAAGACCGTCAAGAACTTCGTCGGTCTCGCCGAAGGCACGCAGGAGTGGACAGACCCGCAGGCGCGCACGAAGACGACCAAGCCGCTCTACGACGGCACGATCTTCCACCGGGTCATCCCGGGATTCATGATCCAGGGCGGTGACCCGCTCGGCACCGGCACCGGCGGCCCGGGCTACCGCTTCGCGGATGAGTTCAATCCCGAGCTGCAGTTCGATCGCCCCTACCTCCTCGCGATGGCGAACGCCGGCCCCAACACCAATGGGTCGCAGTTCTTCATCACGGTGGCGCCGACCTCGTGGCTCAACTTCAAGCACTCGATCTTCGGCGAGGTGGCTGACCAGCCTTCGCGTGACGTCGTCGACGCGATCGCGGCCGTCTCGACCGGTGCACAGGATCGCCCCGTCACGCCCGTCGAGATCACCGGCGTCACCGTCACCCGAGGGTGACCCAGCCGCCTGACACCTCTCCCGGGATGCCTGCTGCCCCGGGCTGCTACCGCCATCCTGATCGGTCGACGTACATCCGCTGCACCCGTTGTGAGCAGCCGATCTGCCCGGAGTGCATGCGCTCCGCGTCCGTGGGGTTCCAGTGCCCGGACTGCGTGGGCGAGGCGGCTCGCACAGTCCGCCAGCCGGTGACGGTCGCGGGCGGCGCGCTGGTCACCAAGCCCTACGTCACCTGGACACTCATCGGGATCACGGTCGCGGTCTTCCTCTGGCAGTTCGCGGCCGGGGTGGACGCTGTGGCCGAGGACTTCGGTATGTGGCCCTTCGGCATCGCGCTCTACGGAGAGTGGTGGCGCCTGCTCACCGCAGCTTTCCTCCACGGCTCCTGGTTGCACATCGCGTTCAACATGTACGTCCTCTTCATGCTCGGCCCGACCCTGGAGCGCGTGCTGGGCCACGTGCGGTTCACGGTGCTCTACGTCGTGGCGGCGCTGGGTGGCAGTGTCGTGTCGTACGTCTTCTCCGATCCACGCACGGTCTCCGTAGGTGCCTCGGGTGCGATCTTCGGCCTCATGGGTGCCTTCGTCGTCGCTGGCCGACGCTTGCGGTGGGACATCACGCAGGTGCTCATCCTGCTGGGCATCAACGTCGTCATCGGGTTCGTGAGCCCCCAGGTCGACTGGCGGGCACACTTCGGTGGACTGGTCGTCGGCGCGCTGGTGGCGGCGATCTTCGTCTGGACGCCGGGCCCTTTCCGCGCAGTCCGGACCCTGTGGCAGACCCTCGGAGTGCTCGCGATCCTGGGCCTGCTCGTGGTGGTGACCATGTGGCGGACGGGACAACTGTGGGAATTGCTCGCTCCACTCGGCGTGGGATGACGTAGTTGTCCACAACCTTTCCCCAGTTGGGGAGAACTACACCGCTGTAATTGGGGCCCAGGTGGAGAGGGTGCGTGCTGATGTCAGGCCCTTCCCCGATCCCCGGTAGCCTGAAGGGCCCAGTGGGGGCCATCGTCGAGGAGGTTCAGCGTGCCGGAGTCCAAGGGGCGCAAGCGCGACGACTACGTGCCGCCCACCGATAAGTCCGATCGAAAGCCGGTCAAGATCGGTTCGTCCCCGTGGGTGGCACCCACGATGGTGGCGCTCTTCGTCATTGGACTGCTGTGGATCGTGGTCTTCTACATCGCCGGTCCGGACGTCCCCATCATGAACACCATCGGCGGCGCCTACAACGCCCTGGTCAACGTCCTCATCGGCTTCGCCTTCATCACGGCTGGCTTCATCGTGTCGACCAAGTGGCGCTAGCCGCCCCTCTGCGCACGGCGACCCCATGACGCGCATTCTCGTCATCGACAACTACGACTCGTTCGTCTTCAACCTGGTGCAGTACCTCGGCCAGTTGGGCGTCGACGTCGACGTGCGACGTAACGATGAAGTCACCGTCGAGGAGGCTCGCGCGTACGACGGCATCCTGCTCTCGCCTGGACCGGGCACGCCCGAAGGCGCCGGCGTCTGCATGGATGTCGTGCGCGAGTGCGCCGGAGAGGTCCCGATCCTGGGTGTCTGCCTCGGGCACCAGGCGATCGCAGCGGTCTACGGCGGAGTCGTCGATCGTGCGCCCGAACTCCTGCATGGCAAGACCTCGCTCGTCGAGCACCGGGGTGAGGGCGTGCTCGCTGGCCTACCCGAACCCTTCACGGCGACCCGGTACCACTCGCTTGCGGTGCGCCCGGACTCCGTGCCCGACGTACTCGAGGTGACCGGCGCGACCGAGAGCGGCGTCATCATGGCGCTGCGGCATCGGGATCTTGCCGTGGAAGGCGTGCAGTTCCACCCCGAGTCCGTGCTCACCGAGGGTGGCCATCAGCTCTTGGCCAACTGGCTTGTCGTGTGCGGTGATGCGGATGCGCCGCTCCGTGCCGCCGGCCTCGCCCCCGTCGTCGGCTGACCCGGGGCCTAGGCGGGGGAGGCAGTCGGCTCGGGCGTGGGCGTCGGCACCGGGGTGGGCTCAGGCGTCGGGGTGGGCTCAGGCGTCGGGGTGGGCGATGGCGGCGCGATCGCCACGACGAGCGTGACGACAGCACCCTTGTCGGCGTTGGTGCCCGCAGGGGGATCCTGTTCGAGCACCACGCCTTGAGGCACGGTCTCGGATTCCTGGTAGACGACATTGGCCTGGAATCCCGCTGCCGAGAGTGCGCCGCGCGCGACCTCCTCGGTTTGACCCACCACCGAGGGCACCGCCTGACGGCCCGTCGAGACGACGATGTCGACCTTGCTGCCCACGTCGACGGAGGATCCTTCGAGAGGGCTCGAGGACAGGACGTATCCCGCGGGTTGGGCGGCGTCTTGCTCCGTGACTCTGCCGAGGACGAGCTTGGCATCGGCGAGCGCGGTCTCGGCATCCGCGACAGAGGTCAGCCCCGTGAGGGGCGGCACGGTCGTCTTCTCCTTGCCGGCGCTGATCGTGACGTTGACCGCCTGGCCTTCCTCGAGCTGCTCGCCCGGGGTGGGCTGCTGGCCGATGATCGTGTCGACGGGCTTCTCCGAGACCTCCGGGGTCTGGGATCCCAGCACGAGGCCCTGTCGCTCCAGCACCGACTGCGCCTGCTTGACGCTGAGACCGCTGAGATCCGGCACCGCGACGGTGTTGGCCGACGACCTGTTGAGCACCAACGTCGCACCGAGGATGACGATGCCGATGAGGGCCAGCACGCCGATCGTCATGGCCGCAGCGAATCCCGCGCCGCGCTGCGCGCGACGACCACGAGGCGGCTCGGTGTCGATGGCGTAGACCTCTGTGGGTTGTACGACGTCCAAGCGCTGTGTCGCGTCCGAGACCACCATGGGGACCGCCGCGGTCATCTGCGCCGATACCGGCGCCCCCATGGCCGCACGCTCGACATCGGCTCGGAAGTCAGCGGCCGTCTGGTAGCGGTCGTCGGGGCTCTTGGCGAGCGAGCGCATGACCACGCCGTCGACATCGCGCGGCACCTCGGGATCCACCTGCGACGGTGGCACCGCCTGCTCGCTCACATGCTGGTAGGCGATCGATACGGGGGAGTCGCCGGTGAAGGGCGGCTTGCCGGTGAGCAGCTCATAGAGGAGTACGCCGGAGGAGTAGATGTCACTGCGCGCGTCGACGATCTCGCCGCGGGCCTGCTCGGGCGAGAGGTACTGCGCGGTGCCCATGACGGTCTGAGCCGAGGTCATGGTGTGGCCGGAGTCATTGATGGCGCGCGCGATCCCGAAGTCCATGACCTTGACGTCGCCCGTGCGGGTGAGCATGACGTTGGCGGGCTTGATGTCACGGTGGATGATGCCGTGTCGGTGGGCGTAGTCCAGTGCGCTCAACGTGCCGGCCGTGATCTCGAGCGAACGCTCGGGCAGGAGCCGGCGCCCGCTGGTGAGGAGCTGCCGCAGCGTCATGCCGTCGACGTACTCCATGACGATGTAGGGCACGACGGTCGACTCCGTGCCGTCGATGAGGATGTCCTCGCCCGTGTCGTAGACGGCCACGATGTTGGGATGGTTGAGCGATGCCGCGGACTGCGCCTCGCGGCGGAAGCGGGCCTGAAATGCCGGATCACGGGCGAGGTCAGGGCGCAGGATCTTGATGGCGACGCGTCGACCGAGCCGAGTGTCGCGTGCCTCCCAGACCTCGGCCATGCCGCCCCGACCGATGACCGCCACCAGCTCGTAGCGCTCGCCGAGGGTGCGGCCCACACCGGGGTCCTGCGTCACGCCTGCCTCCTGAAGTACCTATGGATTGACGTCCCAGTGTCTCAGTGAGTTCCCCCGGAAGCGGGAATGAACGGCTTCAGGGCACTCCTCACTTCAGTACACCTCACTTCAGTACACCTCACTGCAGCGCCGCCTCGATGACGGCACGCGCGATGGGTCCGGCGAGGGCCCCACCGCTCAACTCGGTCTGGCCACCGTCCTCGACGACCACCGCGACGGCGATGCTGGGATTGGTCGCCGGGGCCATGGCGACCATCCAGGAGATGGGCTGATCGCCGTCGCGGCCGGTCTGCGCCGTGCCTGTCTTCGCTCCGACGAGCACAGGATTGCCCTCGCCGTCGATGATGCCCCGGAGGACACCGCCGGTGCCCTCCTCGACGACGGCGACCATCATCTGCTGCATCTGCGCCGCTTGCTCGGGTGATAGCGCGGTGCGGAAGATCCGCGGGTCCGCCGTGCGCAGGATGGTGAGGTCAGGGGCGCGGATCTCCTGCACGAGGTAGGGCTCCATCACGACGCCGTTGTTGCCGATTCCGGCAGCGACCATGGCCATCTGCATCGCCGTCGCGCGAACGTCGAACTGGCCGATGGCGCTGATGGCGGTCTGGGGCTCGTCGGGATTTTCGGGGAAGCGCGAGGTGGCGGCGCGCAGCGGCGTCTCGAACTTGGTGTCGAAGCCAAAGAGTTCAGACTGCTC
>CAZLNF010000131.1:0-3461 GCA_964560885.1 uncultured Actinomyces sp.
CGCAAGTACCTGCGCGTCTAGCCATGGCCAGGGAGCAGGGCCGCAAGCTCATCGCCCAGAATCGCAAGGCGCGGCACGACTATCTGATCGATGCCACCTTCGAGGCGGGCATCGTCCTCACCGGCACCGAGGTCAAGTCCCTGCGTGCGGGTCGGGCAACGCTGACGGATGGCTACGCGACGATCGACAACGGCGAGGTGTGGCTCCGCGGGGTCCACATCCCCGAGTACGACCTGGGCACCTGGACCAACCACGAGCCCCGGCGTGCGCGCAAGCTGCTCCTGCATCGCGATGAGATCCGCAAGATGCAGACCAAGGTCCAGGCCAAGGGGTTCACCCTGATCCCCCTGGCCCTGTACTTCAAGGACGGCTTCGCCAAGGTCGAGATCGCCCTTGCCACCGGCCGCAAGAGCCAGGACAAGCGCCACGCCATTGCTGAGCGCGAGGCAAAGCGCGAGACTGAGCGCGCGGTGGGTCGCCGATCGAAGGGCATGGACTGATGAGCGACGAGCGGACGGATCTCGAGCGGATGCTCGATGACCTCTTTCCCTATCGCCAGCTCATGACCACGCAGCGTGCCATCCCGGAGCAGGGAGTGGATCGCGACGCCGTCCTCACCGACATCGCTGGCATGGCCAAGGCTGAGGACGCCGTGGGAGACGCGGGGCGCGTCTCGGGCAGCCTCTACAGCGGTGACCATGAGCACTACCACTTCCTCGCGCAGGTCTTCGAGCACTTCGCTCACGCCAATGTGCTGCAGCGCGATATGTACCCCTCCGCCACGAAGTTCGAGGGAGAGATCATCGCCATGACGGCGGACCTCTTCCGCAACCCCCAGCCCATCGGAGTCGTGACCTCGGGTGGAAGTGACAGCCTTGTCCACGCGCTCTACTCCTATCGGGAGGAGGCACGTGAGGTCCGAGGAGTGCGCACGCCCAATGTCGTGCTGCCCGTCACTGCTCATGTCGCACTCGACAAGGGGGCCCACTGGCTGGGGATCGAGGTGCGCACCGCCCCTCTCACGGAGGACTTCGTCGTCGATGTCGACGCGATGGCGGATCTCGTGGATGACGACACCATCTGTCTCGTGGGCAGCGCTGGAGACTACGCCCACGGTCTCATCGACCCCATCGACCGGCTCGGCGAGTTGGCGCAGGCCCGGGGGATCGGATTGCATGTCGATGGCTGCCTCGGTGGTTTCCTGCTGCCCTGGGCAGAGGAGCTCGGCTATGGCGTGCCGCCGTGGGACTTCCGCGTGCCCGGCGTGACGACCCTTTCTGCCGACACGCACAAGTACGGCTACGCACTTAAGGGCACCTCGGTCCTCCTCTATCGCGACGCTGGACTGCGCTCCCGGCAGTACTTCTCCGCGACGGAGTGGCCTGGCGGCCTCTACCTTTCCCCGGGGCTGGCGGGCTCGCGCAGTGGCGGTCTCATCGCCTCCACCTGGGCTGCGATGGTGACGATGGGTCGACGGGGCTACCTTGACCGGGCCCGCGCGATCCTCAGCACCAACGACGTGATCAAGGCGGGCGTGCGCGCGGACTTCCCCGAGCTGCGCGTGATCGGCGACCCGCTCTTCATGACCTCGTTCATGTCTTCACCCGAGGCCGACGTCGACGTCTACCTCGTCAACGATGCCCTCAAGGAGCGTGGCTGGCGGATGAATTCCTTGCAACTGCCACCCGCCTTGCACTTCTGCATCACCGGGCCCAACACGCAACCTGGTGTGGCCGATGACTTCCTTGCCGACTTGAGGAGCGCAGTCGATTACGCCGTAGCGCACCGTGGTGAGCCAGCCAAGAGTGGCGCGATGTATGGCTTCGGCGCGATGCCCGACGGTGACCAGACCCTGCGCATGGTCATGGGCGGTGTGCTCGACGCCATGCAGTCCACGGCACCCGAGGCCTGACATGGCGTGGGTCCTCGCCGTCGACCTCGGCAACGGCGGCCCCAAGGTGGCGGCGGTGCACGCCGACGGAAGTCTCGGCCCCACCTCGCAGCGCTCCGTTGCCGTCGACATCGGCATGGATGGCCGCGCGACGCAGGACGCAGGTGAGTGGTGGACCGCCCTGCTGGAGTGCGTTCGCGAGGTCACCTCGCAGATGGGCTCTGAGTCCGCGACCGCCGTGGGCATCACCGGGCAGTGGGGATCGACGGTCCCGGTCGACGAGCACGGCGAGCCAGTCGGCCCGGTGTTGCTCTGGGCCGACACGCGCGCACGTCCCTACATGCGCGAGGTCATCGGTGGCCCGATCTCGGTGCAGGGCTTCGCACCGCAGAAGGTCCTGCCGTGGATCCGGCTCACCGGGGGAGCGCCGACGCCGTCCGGAGCCGACCCCACAGGCCACTCCTTACTACTCCAGCGACAGATGCCCGATATCTACGCACGCGCCCGGTGGCTCCTCGAGCCTGTTGACTTCCTGGGCATGCGCTTCACCGGCCGCGCGGCTGCGACGCCGGCGTCGATGATCCTGTCCTGGCTCACCGACAACCGCATCGGTGCAAAGCCACCCCAGTCAGGCTACGTCGACTCGCTCGTACGCAAGGCACAGCGCGATCCTCGGCGTCTGCCACCGCTGGTGCCCATGGGCACGGTGCTCGGCTCGGTCTTGCCCGACGTCGCGGAGGTCACCGGGCTCACGCCGGGCATCCCGGTCGTCACTGGCCTGCCCGACCTGCATGCCGCGATCCTCGGCAGTGGCGCGATCGAGCCCTATGCCACCCATGTGACGGTGTCGACCACGGCGTGGATCAGCTCGCGCGTGCCCTTCAAGCGCACTGATGTATTCCACTCCATGGCGTCGGTACCCGGATTCGACGCGCGCCTGCCGGTCGTGGCCAACAACCAGGAGATCGGTGGCGGCGCTCTGCGCTGGTTGCGCGAGCAGGTCGTCGATGAGGACTACGCCATGCTCACGGCAGCGGCTGACACCGCACCAGCAGGGTGCGAGGGTGCGCTCTTCGCGCCCTGGCTCAACGGCGAGCGCAGTCCCGTCGAGGACAAGGACCTCCGCGGCGCCTTCGTCGGCCTATCGCTTCGCACCGATCGCGCCATGATGATCCGCGCCGTCATGGAGGGCGTCGCGCTCAATGCGCGCTGGCTCTTCGACACCTACGAGAAGTTCTGCAAGCGTCGTATCGACTCCGTGCGCATCCTCGGCGGTGGAGCGCAGTCCGATCTGTGGTGCTCGATCTACGCCGGCGTCCTTGACCGGCCCGTGGAGCAGGTCGCTAATCCACGAGACGCCCAGCTCATCGGTGCCGCGCTGTGGGCGATGGTGAGCCTGGGCGAGATGACCCTGCCGGAGGCGGCAGCTCGGGTCCGCGTAGAGCGGGGCTTCGAGCCGGCCGACTGCGATCGGGACGTCTACCAGGAGGCTTATGCGGAGTACCGCGGCCTCTACAAGCGGCTCAAGGGCCTCGGCGCGCGATGACTGCCCGCCGGGGTCACAATCGGA
>CAZLNF010000131.1:3561-5075 GCA_964560885.1 uncultured Actinomyces sp.
CTCTCCGTGTCGCGGACGTGATCGGTCGGCCCTTGGCTGACCGATCACCTGCAGACACATGAGAGGAAAGAACAAATGACGCGACGTACACGATTGACCGTGATTGCCGTGGCCGCCATGGGTGTGCTCTTGGCGGGGTGTGGCGGCTCGCACGACATGGACGACATGGGCATGGCCACGCCCTCGGGCACTTCGGGGGCCTCGGCTGCCGATGCCATGTTCGCGCAAATGATGATCCCCCACCACGAGCAGGCCGTGGAGATGTCCACGCTGGCTGAGACCCGGGCCTCCAGCCCGGAGATCAAGGAGCTCGCCGCCGAGATCAAGGCGGCTCAGCAGCCTGAGATCGACCAGATGGCCGCGTGGCTCGAGGAGTGGGGCATGCCGGTGATGTCGGGCATGGATGCCATGGGTGAGCACGGTGGCCATGGCATGTCCGGCATGCTCACCTCTGAGCAGATGCAGCAGCTGGCCGATGCGCAGGGCCCGGAGTTCGACCGGCTCTTCGCGGAGTTCATGATCCTGCATCACGAGGGTGCCATCGACATGGCGGAGGACGTGGTCGACTCCAAGGACCCGCGTGTGGCGGCTCTTGCCGCCGAGATCATCCGTACTCAGGCGGAGGAGATAGCCCAGATGCAGGCATTCCTTGAAGGTCCTGCCAATGCAGCGGAGGGGGATGCTTCGGCATCCCCCTCTGTCGTTGCTCTGTCCACGCCGCTCGATCACGTCCATGCCGCGGTGTATCTCGGCGGGAGCCTGCTTATCGGCACGCATACAGGCGTAGCGCTCATCGACCCCGTCACCGGCGAAGTGAGCAAGCCGGGTGCCTCGCGGGACGACTTCATGGGCCTTGCCGGATCATCCGATCTGCTTGTCGCGAGCGGTCATCCCGGCGCGGGGTCGACTTTGCCCGACCCCGTGGGGCTCATTCGCAGCACTGACGGGGGGCTGACCTGGGAGACCGTCTCGCTCACCGGTGAGATCGACTTCCATGCCCTTGCGATGGACGGGGACAAGGTGGCGGGTTCCGCGACAGCGGGCGAGCTCCTCTACTCAGCGGACGGGGGTGCCACCTGGTCGACGATCGCGCAGCGGGAAGCCACCTCTCTCGCGTGGTTCGATGGCCAGTTGTGGATCGCCGACGGTTCGACGGTGTCGACCTGGACGCCAGGCGATGCTGCACCCCAGGCGGTGGCTGATCTTTCTGGGGTCGTCGTGGCCGCAGCCTCCGATGGGAGCCTGCTGTGGGTCCTGCAGCCCGACGGCTCGCTCCTCGTGTCCGAGGACGGCATCGCTTGGTCGCCCGCGGGTTCGCTGCCGGAGGTGACCTACCTCGCCGTGTCCGCGGACGCTGCCTACGCGGTGACGCCCGAGCGCATCCAGGTCATCCCGGCCCCGGCGTAGCCCGCGAGGCTTGGGATGTCCGTGCCGCCCCCTTCCGCTCCAGGCGGCTGGATCCGGCGAACTTAGGGACGAATGCTTCGCTGGACGTCACGATCGTCCCGAAGTTC
>CAZLNF010000132.1:0-713 GCA_964560885.1 uncultured Actinomyces sp.
AACGGTGTCGTCGAATGTGACCTCACCGCCACCACCACCGCCTCCCGCCCTGCCTGCAGCAGCACCGTTGCCGCCGCCTCCGCCGCCCACGACTACGACGTCGACAGATGTGACACCTGCGGGCACCGTCCACGTCGTGCTTGACCCGAACTGCACCTGGCAGATGGAGCCCCCCACGTCCGTACTCCCCGCCGGGCAGGCTCCCACAGCCAACGCAGGTGGTCCCATGGTCAGAAGTGCTGCGCCGATGGTGCTCGCGAGGGCGACAAGGGTGAAGCGCCGAGCCTGGGTGATAGTCACGGGGAACCTCTCTGCTGGCCGCAGATAATTCACGCCTGCCTGATCATGGCGCGCGAAGAGCCCAACGATAGGTCGCAGGCCGCGTTCTCGGCCGTGAACGGCCATTCCGCCCGAAACGTCCGATATTGCTCGAGTGCCGCGGGATGACGCGGATCCTCGTGCAGTCGGATGGTTCCTTCCGGTGGTCACGTCAGGTGCGTGCTGATCGTGAAGTCACGGCCTATCGGGCCTGCACCGATGTGCCATCCAATGAGGTCCCCGGCTGACGTTGGACTGGGCGGCGCCAACTCGGCCAGGGGTCTCTCAGCAAGGACCAGGTCTGCCTTCAGAGACCGAAGGATCTGGCGAATGGTGCGCAGCGAAGCAGACGGCGCCGACGAGGAGTTGGGTCTCTCTGAGATCCTGGACCATCC
>CAZLNF010000132.1:723-4474 GCA_964560885.1 uncultured Actinomyces sp.
CATGATCAAGCGCAAGGCCGGGCGCATCATCGTCGACACGGCGCTCAAGGGCCTGCGGCGTCGCGTCGCCGAAGTTTCCTAAAGAACTGCGGTTTCCTAGACCACTGCTCCGTCGTGACCGTCGTCGCGGCGGTCCGAGGCCCGCGCGACGAGCGTGATGAAGCCGGCGGTGAACGCGGCGAAACCGGCGGCGGCCAGCCAGCCGCCTACGCCGAGGACGAAGGCCAGGATGATCGCGAGCGGGCCGCCGATGAGACCGATCCAGGCGAAGGCATCGAAGCGGTCCCTCGGTCGAGGCATCGGCGGAGGGGGTGGTGGGGTGAAGCCCTCATCGTCCACGTCGTCGGGCAGTGCATAGTCGCGCGGGCCGAGCGCCTGCTGCCCTTCGGGCTCGGGGGGCTCCGTGTGCTCGCGCACCAGGCGTTGGGAGAGCCCTGAGCCCTCTGCCCCGGGACGCGGTGGCGGCTCGGCAGTGTGGAACCCCGCGACGATGTCGTCCCAGGCCTCATCGATGCGGTCTGTCGATGCACGTCGCATGTCGTCGGCATCCGCTCGAGCGGCAGCATCGGCATGGAATTCGGCGCGCAGGGACGGAAGGCCTTCGGCGATGGCGCTGCGCGCCTCGCTCAGGCGCGTGCGCTCCACGTAGATCCGTGTCGTCGGTCGGTCAGGGGCGCGGACATCGCGGTAGGGCCCGGTGTCGCCCACGAGCGGCTCGGCGTACGCCGGGATCCGTGCCTGTGCGAGCAGGTCGAGGACATGCTCGGCGATGGGCGGGTCGACGTCGGCGAGCTTGGCGTACGCCGCCGCGGGGAGCCCTGGATTCGACATGGCCTCAGGCGAGGCGGCGGACGAAGTCGATGCTGCCCGCGACGATCGTCTCGGCGTCGTTGTCCAAGGTCGCGACGTGATACGAGTCGGGGAGGACCACTTCGGTCCGATCCGCGCTCGACACATGGTCGAGGATGAAGCGGGCGTTGGATGCTTCGACCACGTGGTCCTCGGAGCTGCGGAAGAGCAGCAGGGGCTGGCGCACCAGCGCAATGTCGTCCTTGACCGCCTTCCACAACTTGGTGAGTGAGTGCGCGGCCTTGAGCGGGATCTTGTCGTAGGCACCCTCGTCCTGGCCCGGCTTCTTGATGTCGTTGGAGATTCCGGGGAACGCGGGCACGACGGCCTGCAGGACGGGAAGCAGGAAGCGGTCGGGACGCTCGGAGTGCACCGCCGGGTTGACGAGCACGATGCCGCGGATGGCGTCGCCATGGCGCTCCGCGAGTCGCAGCGTGAGCGAGCCACCCATGGAGAGCCCGAAGACGAAGACGACATCGCACGCGCGCTGGAGTTCGAGGAAGGACCGGTCGGCCTCGGCGTACCAGTCCTCCCAGCGAGTGAGATTCATGTCCTGCCAGCGGGTGCCGTGACCCGGGAGGCGCGGCACGCGCACGGTGTGACCCTCGGCCGCCATGCGCTCACCCCAGGGCTTCATGGACTTCGGCGAGCCGGTGAAGCCGTGGAGGAGCAGGATGCCCGTGGAGCCGCCGTCGGCGACAAAGGGCTCAGCACCGGGAACAAGCGGCATAGCGACCTCCTTGGACGCCCCTGATAGTGCCACACGGCTAGGGTGAGCCCGTGCTCTACTGGGTTCTCAAGTGGATCGTGATCGGCCCCTGGCTGCGCGTCCTCTTCCGCCCCTGGACCGACAACATGGAGGCTCTCCCCGAAGAGGGCCCCGCCATCCTGGTGAGCAACCACCTGTCCTTCTCGGACTCCTTCTTCCTCCCCCTCGTGACCCGGCGTCGGATCACCTTCCTCGCCAAGCAGGAGTACTTCACCGGCAAGGGGATCAAGGGCCTCATCAGCAGGGCCTTCTTCACCGGCGTGGGCCAGGTGCCCATCGACCGCACGAGTGGCCGCGCAGCCGAGGCGGCCATCACCACGGGGATTCGCATTCTCGATGAGGGTCACATGCTCGGCATCTATCCCGAGGGCACGCGCACTGCGGACGGTCGGCTCTACCGCGGCAAGACCGGTGTCGCGCGCATGGCACTCGAGGGGCATGCGCCCGTGATCCCTGTCGCCATGATCGGCACGTACGAGATCCAGCCTCCGGGGCGCATCCGGCCGAGGATCCGACGCGTCGGTGTGTGCTTCGGTGATCCGCTCGACTTCACGCGTTACGACGGCATGGAGTCCGATCGCTTCGTCCTGCGCTCCGTCACCGACGAGATCATGTACGCCCTGATGGAGTTGTCAGGGCAGGAGTACGTCGATATGTACGCGACGCGTGCGAAGGAACTCAAGGCGGAGAGCAAGGCGGCCGCCAAGCCCGAGTGAGCGGCGTGTCTCACGCGGGGGTACCGCGCCGATCTTTACCCTTGTCGGCATGACCGACATGTCGACGTCCCCGGCCCCTGCGACCTCCGACTACCCAGCTCGCCTGGACATCGATGCTCAGGCTTCGCTCAGTCGGGTCACGACGATCTTCCGCATCATCCTCATCATCCCGATCGCGTTCGTCCTGCACTTGCTCGTCTCGAGCGGTGAAGGTGCCGTAGTGATCATCGACCAGGCCGGTGATGTCGCGACGACGACGACGTCATACGGCTTCGGCATCCTGGGGACGCTGTTCTTCGTCACCCTGCTGATGATCCTGTTCCGCAAGGTGTACCCCCGGTGGTGGTTTGACTTCGCGCTCAACTTGCACAGGTTCATTACCCGCGTGACGGCGTACTTCCTGCTGATCACCGACCGGTACCCGTCGACGGAGGATCAGCAAAACGTCCACCTCGAGTTGGACTACCCCGACGCCAAGACGCAGCTCAATCGCGGTCTTCCCCTCGTCAAGTGGTTCCTCGCGATCCCACACTTCATCATCTTGTTCTTCCTCGGCATCGCGGTGTTCATTGTCGTGGTGCTCTCATGGTTCGCGATCATCTTCACGGGTCGCTACCCAAAGGCGTTCTTCGACTTCGTTGTCGGCTACCTGCGCTGGAGCTGGCGCGTCCAGGCGTATGCGATCGTGCTTGCGACCGACAAGTACCCGCCGTTCCGCCTGAGCTAGGCGGATCTAGCGCTCGTCGTATCCAGGGCGGGGCACCCAGCTCATCAGCGTCGTGGTGAACCCGCCGTCGACGATGATGTCCGCGCCGGTGACGTAGCGGGCCCGGTCACTGGCCAGGAAGACCACGACGTCAGCGATGTCGTCCGGCGTCGCCACGCGGCCGATCGGCACCGCGCGGTCGCGGCGTTCGGCGACACCCGGCGCCTGGTAGTACTGCTCGGTCATCGGCGTGCGCACCATGCCAGGGCTCACGGTGTTGCTGCGGATGCCCTGCGGGCCAAGCTCAAGGGCCAGCTGCTGCGACATGACGATGAGTGCGGCCTTCGATGCGCTGTAGGCGCCGCTATTTGCCTGAGCGTGGGTGCCGGAGATGGATGCCACGTGCACCAACGCGCCGGTGCCACGGGTGCTCATCCCGGCAGCGAAGGCACGCGACACGAGCAGGTAGCCGGTCAGGTTGACCGCGATGAGTGCGTTCCAGTCAGCGACGTCGACGTCAGCGAGGGCACCCGGTCGGATGATGCCCGCGGCGTTGACGACGATGTCGCAGGGGCCGACGCGCTCGGCGAGCGCCTCGACGGCACTCTCGCTCGAGATGTCGCAGGTCTCGGAGCGCAGCGCCGGCGTGCTCAGTCCTCGGTCGCTCAGTGATGCGGCGTCCCGATCGACAGCGACGACCTTGGCACCGGC
>CAZLNF010000132.1:4484-4938 GCA_964560885.1 uncultured Actinomyces sp.
CTGGTGGGATGATTCCTGCAGCGTGGACGGCGATGTCGCAGGGGCCAACGCGCTCGGCGAGTGCCTGTACGGCACTCTCGCTGGAGATGTCGCAGGTCTCGGCGCGCAATCCTGAATCTCGCAGCGATTCCGTGTCCCGATCGACCCCGATGACCTCGACTCCCGCGGCCGCTAGGGCGACGGCCGCCGCCTGGCCGATCCCGCTGCCCGCACCGGTCACGACGGCCCGGCGACCCGCAAGGCCGAGCCAGTCGGTCATGCGCGTGCCCCCACCGGCTGACTCGCTGCGATCACCTGCAGCGCGACCTTGGTCTGCTCGACCTGGGCCAGCCAGACCGGGCGCAGGATGTCGATGCGCCATTCGTGCTCCTGGGCCTGCGTCAGTGGGCCTGCGATGGGCACGAAGCCGGTGGGTGAGGACTCGTGGATCGCGATCATGCGCACGGCGAGGTCG
>CAZLNF010000133.1:0-4921 GCA_964560885.1 uncultured Actinomyces sp.
CCACGCCGATCGACGGCAAGCCGCTCAGCGACGATGACTTCCACGCCTACTTCCTGCTGCTCGTGGTCGCGGGGAATGAGACGACACGGCACACGATCAGCCACACGATGAACAACCTCATCGACCACCCCGACCAGATGCGCCGGCTCCAGGAGGATCCGTCGCTCATCCCGTGGGCGGTCGAGGAGTTCCTGCGCTACGCCAGTCCGGTGTACCACTTCCGGCGTACGGCGACCCGCGATGTGGAGATCCGCGGCACGCAGGTGAAGGAGGGCGACAAGGTCGTGACGTGGTTTGCCTCCGGCAACCGCGATGAGGCGGTCTTCCCCGACCCTTACGCCTTCGACGTCACGCGCAAGCCCAATGAGCACATGGCTTTCGGGCGCGGCGGACCGCACATGTGCCTGGGCAACTCCCTCGCACGCATGGAGATCCAGATCATGTTCGAGGACCTGCTGTCACGTGTTGACTTCGTGGAGCGCACCGGCCCTGTCGAGCGCCTGCGCTCCAACTTCGTCAACGGAATCAAGCGCTTCCCGGTGAAGGTCTCGCTGAAGTAGGCGTCAGGACTTCTTGAGCGAGTAGCAGCGCACGGCGGTATAGCCCTTGACCCACTCGGTCTCGCTGGGGCCGTACCAGAAGAACTTCTTGTGCCCGAGCTCCTTCTCGCAGAAGGTGGCCGCCCGGTTTTGCAGCTTGTCCCCGGGGTATGGCCGATCGGCGATCGAGCTCATCACCTTGCGGTAGGCGTAAGTGCCGGTGCCGTAGTCGGTCTTGAAGGTGATCGGTTTCGAAAGATCGGCCGCGCCAGCAATCGAACCCTTCGCCGGAATGAGCGTGCCGAGCCGACTCTGCTCGGAGGGCACCGATGCGGCGGCGCAGGAGACCCAGTGCGCCCCGGACTTCCACTGCTTCATCGTCGGCGTGTACCAGAGGTACCAGGTGCGCGTGCCGGGTGCGGCTACCTCGGGCTTGGCCACGCCTGCGTAGCGGTTGACCTCCACCTGGCAGCGCTCGTCCACCCACAGGATCAGGTCGCGACTGTTGTTGCCCTTGGCCGCGACGTCCTTGGGCACGTCGAGGGTGATGACGGTCTCGACAGTGTGCGGCTGGGCACAGTCGATGGGCGTGCCCGTGTAGGTCTTGAGGCTCGCCTGCTTGTAGGTGTAGTTCCAGCAGGTGCCTGCCTCTGGCGCCGGGACGTCCATGCGCGGCGCCGGCACATCGGCGTGTGGTGCGGGGATGGTGGCACTCGCGGCCGGGCTGGCGAACACGGCCGCGGCTAGTGTGGACGCGGCGAGGACGGGGATGACTCGGGATGCGGCACGTCGTACATGCATGACGTCATTCTCCCCCGGCGGTAGGTGTCGTTGCGTGGTGGCTCGCACGCCGGACTAGAGGTCGACGACGACCCGGTCGAGGAAGGCGTCGACGAGTGCGTGGGCGCGCGCCACGGCGGCAGGCTCCTCGCGCAGGGTGCCGGCCATGAGCTCGGCCGGATCTACGCCGTCCTTGGCGGCCTCATCACTGCCACCCTCATCGAGCCATCCCTCCAGGCACGCGGGAGTGACCTCGGGATGGAACTGCACCGCGAGGGAGCGACCGATGACGTAGGCCTGCGACGCGCGCGGATTGCGCGCGATCTCGACCGCGCCGGGTGGCACCGTGAAGCGGTCGTAGTGCCACTGGAACCACGGGCCGTTGGCGACGAGATCTTGATCGTCGGAATTGATCCAGGTGTAGCCGATCTCCGCGCGCGGACCAGGCGCGACGGTGCCGCCGAGCGCGCGCGCGAGTGCCTGCGCGCCGAAGCAGATCGCGAAGATCGGCACGTCGTGCGCCTGCAGGTCGCGCAGCCAGTCGAGCTCGGGCTTGAGCCAGGTGCCGATGCGGTCGTCCTCCCAGGCGCCCCACGGCGCACCCATCGGCACGACGATGTCGTGCTCGTGCACCTCGGGGAAGGTGAAGTCGACGTCGGGGGAGAAGAACCGGTCGCGGGGCACCACGACGGACTCGACGACCTCGAAGCCCCGCTGGGCGAAGCGCTCGGCGACGGGCCCGGGCGGGCTCACGTGGTCATGTTGGAGAAACAGGACACGCACGGCGGCATCCTCCCATACGATCCGTTCGTACCCGAACGATCGGAGTCAACCATGGATTCCCACCGTCCGCTCGACCTCGCCGATGTGCGTGCCGGGCTCCAGGCCCGCGGCATCGACGTCCTGCGCGTCCTCTACTCCGATGTCCTCGGCATCACGCGCTCCAAGGACATGCTCGTGACGCAGATGGAGCGGGCGCTCGGCCACGGCCCGACGTTCTGTCAGGGCGTGTGGGTGACGACCACTCAGGGTGATGTGCTCGACGGCCACGGGTCCGTGTCGGACGGACTCCCCGATCTCGTCACGCAGATCGTGCCGTCGATGATTCGCGACATCCCGTGGGAGCCGGGAGTGGCGTACGTCGTCGCCGACGTCTTCGAGCCCGACGGCTCACCGCATCCCACTGCACCGCGCAGCGTGCTCGCCAACATCATCAGCGAGTACGCCGAGATCGGGCTCACGCCCGTCACCGGGCCGGAGCTGGAGTACTACGTGATGGAGGAGCGCGACGGTCGCTGGGAGCGCACCTTCGACCACAAGGGCCTGGTTTACACGACGGGAGCGATGGTCGACCCGCACGGCTACTTCCTGCACACCCTGCGCATGTGCGACAAGCTCGATATCGGCGCCTTTGCGGGCAATCACGAATTCAGCCCGTCGCAGTACGAGATCAACCTCTGGCACGCCGACGCCATGCTCTCGGCGGACCGGACCTTCATCTTCAAGACGGCCATCAAGGACATCACCCACCGGCAGGGCTTCCTCGCTTCCTTCATGGGCAAGCCCTTCAACGACGAGGGTGGCAGCGGCTTCCACATGCACTTCTCCGTGGAGCGCGACGGAGACAACGTCATGGCCGATGCGGATGGGGAGCTCAGTCCGACAGCGCTCGCGATGATCGCGGGCATCCTCGAGCACGCGCCCGCGCTCTCAGCACTCACCAACCCGACCGTCAACGCCTTCAAGCGCCTCGGGCCCGACACGCTCGCGCCCTTCCGCATCAACTGGGGGCTCGATAATCGCTCGACCATGGTCCGCATCCCGCCGGAGCGCGGCAAGGGCACACGGCTGGAGTTGCGCATCGGCGATGGCGCGGCCAATCCCTATGTCATCTCCGCGGCGATCCTCGCCGCTGCCCTCGACGGCATCCGCCGAGGGCTCGAAGCGCCCGCGGCACTCGAGGGGTGGACCTACGAGGACGAGTCGGCCGAGGTGTTGCCGATGACGCTCAAGGATGCCCTCGCCGCGCTCGATGCGGACGACGTACTCAAGGACATGCTCGGCAAGACCTTCGTCGACACCTTCGTCACGATGAAGGCTGATGAGGTGCGCCGCTACGAGGAGGCAGCCGAGGATCCCGCGACCCGCGAGGTCACCGACTGGGAAGTCCGGGAGTACCTGCTGCACTACTAGCGCGCGAGAGCCGCGCGCCAGGAGCTCTGACAGGCACTAGATCGTCAGCTCGTCCATGGTGCGCAGGACGCGGACGACCTCGGGCACCTCGTGCACGCGGAAGATTCCGACGCCGCCGAGACGAGCGACGACGGTGAAGAACGGTTCGCCCACGCGGTAGCGATCCTCGAAGAAGTCGAAGCCGTGCGGCATGAGCTGGCAGATGGGCACGCCCAGGTCGCGCAATCTGAAGGAGTGCGCCAGCAGTCGTCCCTGGAGACGCTGCTTGACCGGTTGCGACACATGCGGGCCGTAGGAGAAGCCGAGCCCGGGGTCGATCGCCATCGACCGCACGCCGAGCTCGCGTGCGCGAGCGACGCGCTCGGCGAAGTAGTCGTGCAGTTGCGGGATCGGATCGTCGTGGAGCTGGTAGTGGGATCCGTCGCGGGCGTGCACGCCCGGGAGGAAGCACATCACCACGGAGGCACCGGATGCAGCGACCTCGGCGAGGATCTCATCGCCCGGGTCGCGCGTGGTCATGTTGACCATGCCCGCGCCCGCCTCCAGGCATGCGCGGACGACCTCGACGTCGTAGGACTCCACCGAGACGGCGATCCCCTCGGCCACGAGGGCCTCGATCACGGGCACGAGCTGCTTGATCTGGGCCGTGGAGTCGATGCGCTCGGCATCACCGCGACTGGACTCGGCCCCGACATCGATGACGTGTGCGCCCTCTGCCGTGAGCACGCGTGCCCGGCGCACGGCGGTCTCGAGGCTGAGCGCGATGCTCTCCCGGTACGTCGAGTCGCGCGAGAGGTTCACCACTCCCATGACGACGGGCGTGATGTCGGTGTCGTAGGCCACGCCGTCGATGGCGAAGGGTGCGACCGGGGCGTCGATCAGGCCGGGGAACTGCTGCTGCAGCGATGCCAACGCCGCGACGGAAAGCATGGGTCAGGCTAGCGCGATCCGGCGTACGCCGTCTCAGACCGGATGGGACCGGTCCGCGAGCAGCGTGCCGCCGGCGAAGGTGACGCCGACCTCGCGGTAGTAGCCGCCGATGATCTCGCGCACGGGCAGCAGCGACGCGGGCTGATCCCACTCGGAGTCGAAGAGCTCGAGGGACGCATCGCCCTTCCAGGGCTGCCCGAGATCGGCGTCCTTCCCGCCCATGGTGACCACCTGGTCGAGGCTGAGCGCGCCGCCGGCGATGCTGGGCATCTGTCGGTGGTGCAGCATCGGCAGGGCATTGACGAAGCCGTTGGTGTCACTGGGCTCGCGCAGCGTGACCTTGGCGGTGGCCAGTCGATGGTCGTACGCCGCGAGCGACGCACCGAAGGTGCCACCGGGTGCCACGCGCGGCGCTGCCAGGCCATGGTTCATCGCGCGCGTGACGTAGATGCTGCCGAGCTTCTTGGGGTAGCCCTGGA
>CAZLNF010000134.1:0-4912 GCA_964560885.1 uncultured Actinomyces sp.
GGCCAACTGACCAGCGCCGGCCCTGTCGCCCGGAGCAGCAAGGTCACGGGCAAACCCTAGAGCCGACCTCAGACTCGGGGGGGCAGTCCGGCGTACTCGACGAAGATGCGCATGGCCTCAGCGCGACGGCTAATGCCATCGTCCTTCGCGATGTGCAAGGCGTCGTAAATGCTGCCGAGCACCTTCTCTACCGCACTCGTCGTCGTGCCGCGCATCTCGGCAATGCGCGGCGTGGTGTAGCCCTGGGCCACCAGCCGAAGCACGGCGAATTGAGTCTGCGTCAAGGCCGCGAGCGGACTCGCCTGATCCACCTGGCCCTTCATGCGCTGCACCTGGTCAGCGAGGGCACTCTCGACGGCTTGCACAAGCAGATCAGCATCGGTGACGGCCTCCTTGCGGATGAATCCGCATGTTGGGGGGAGGTCGGCTTCGGTGTAGCCGGCCGCCCGAAGGTCGGGGAGTTTGGTGAGCAGCAGGAGCGCTACTCCCGGGTTCTGGTGACTGAGGATGTGGGCGAGATCGACGCCGTTGGGACCGGCGCCGAGATTCAGGTCGATGACCGCGGCGTCGGGATCGAATGCAGCGACCTCGCGTCGGGCCTCTGCCGCGCTCGCCGAGGCGCGGACCTCGAAGCCCGCTCCCCGGAGCGCCGCGCAGACGAGGCCCGAGGTGAACCCCTCGTCCTCGACCACGAGCACGCGTCGGGGCTGCATAGGGCCAAGGTTCCCCTAGGAAGGTGGCCGGGGTGACCGAAAGGTGGGGAATTCAGCAGGTGCTCAGCGGGTGTCGGGCTAGTCGAATTGAGCGGACACGAGGTCTACGAGCAGCTTCTTATCGACCTTCCAGTCAGCGGGGACGCGAATCGTCTTCTTATTGACGTGGTAGCCCTCGAGGCGCGGACGAAACTCGTCGATGATGTCGGCGTCGAAGGGTGCGATGAGGATGTGCTCCTTCTGCGCGCCGGCGCCGAAGAGGTAGCGGCCATCCTGCTTGAGCATGGGCTGATTCCAGGCGATGAGGACCTCGGCCTTCTTGAACTTCGCCGTGAGTGTGGCAAAGATCGCGCGGATCGTCTTGGCCTTGGTCGCGTCGAGGGTCGCGAGGTAGTCGTCGAAGGTCTCGTATCGCCGTGACGATGTGTTGCCCTTGGAGTAGAGCACCAGCGCATTGGCGTGGGCGCGGCTGAAGCCGTGCTGCTCTTGGAGGAATGCCATCTGGTCGGCGTACTTCTGTCCGTCGACCTTCTTCATCTGGGTGAACCAGTAGGACATCGGCTTGCCGTAGCGCTTCTCGATCGCCGGGAAGTGCGATGCGCGGTCGGGATTGGACGCCACGTGCGGAGGCTAACTCTCTGCCGCGTAGGCGATCAACTGGATCGTGCGACCGTCGGGATCGGTAATCGTCACGACGGCGCCGCCCGGGATCTCATGAGGCTCCGAGCACTCGATGCCCACCGCGCTCAGCCTCGCGGTCTCGTCATCGAGTGAGTCGACCTTCAGCAGCAGCACCTGCGAGCCGCCTGTCGTCGTCATGCCTGGCCGCCACGGAGTGTGCAGAGCGATCCAACTGCCGTCGGCGAGCGCGAAGCGCGCCCAGCCTGCGCCGCCTTCATGCTCGACCGAGAGGAGGTCGGCGTAGAAGCGCTGGCACTCCTCCAGCCGGTCGGTGATAAGCATCGTCCCGTCGTAACGCATGCCACGACACTAGCGACTCCCCGCGCGCTTCCCTAGAGTCTCCTCATGCCTGAGTCACGACTGTGGATCGCCGGCGCCTACGCCGACCCGCGAGGCGATTCGACCCCCGTCATCTCTCCCGTCACGGGCGAGAAGCTCGCCGAGCTGCCGCGTGCGAGCACGGAGCAGCTCGATTCCGCGGTCGCCGCTGCGCAGCGGGCCTGGGACGACTACCGACACTGGTCTGTCTACGAGCGTGCCGACCTCTGTCATCGCATCGCTGCCCTCATCGAGGAGCACCACGAGGAGCTCGCACGTCTCACGACGATCGAGCAGGGCAAGCCCTACAAGGCTGAGGCGTTGGCGGACGTCGAGGACGCAGCGTCGCTCTTCTCTATCTCCGCCGAGGACGCCAAGCGGCTCTACGGCGAGACGATCCCGAGCTCGGCGCGCAACAAGCGGATGTTCACCTACCGCGCGCCGGTCGGGGTCTGGGCAGCGATCACGCCGTGGAACTTCCCGCTCATGATCATGTGCGAGTTCCTCGGCCCAGCGCTGGCAACGGGCAATGCCGTCGTGTGCAAGCCGCCGGACACCACGCCGCTCGCCTGCCTCGCACTGGGCGCGCTGCTCGAGGAGGCGGGCGTGCCCGAGGGGCTCGTCTCCATCATCCCCGGTGACGGTGCGGTGGGCGAGCACCTCATCACGCATCCGGGCGTCGACGCGATTGGCTTCGTCGGGTCGTCGGCGACCGCGGAGCGGATCGTGCGCGCTGCCGGGCTCAAGCGCTCTCTCATGGAGGCGTCGGGCAACGGCCCGGTGATCGTCTGCTCCGACGCCGATCTGTCCGCTGCCGCGGAGGCCGCGGTTTTTGGTGCCTACTGGAACGCCGGGCAGGTGTGCTGCGCTACCGAGCGCGTGCTCGTCGATCGACGCGTCGCGCCCGATTTCGCCGACGCGGTCATCGAGGCAGCAGCCGCAGCGGTGCTCGGTGATCCCTTCGACGACTCGACGACCATGGGCCCGCTCGCCAATGCGCCCACCGCGGCCAAGATGGATGAGCACATCGCTGACGCACTCGAGCGGGGCGCACGCGTGCGACTCGGCGGTGGTCGCGCAAGCGGCTTTCCCACGGACCTCTACTACGAGTTCACAGTGGTCGAAGGCGTCGACCATTCCATGCGCATCGCGCGCGAAGAGAGTTTCGGGCCCGTCGTGCCCATCGTCGCCTGCGATGACGACGAAGGGATGCTCGCGGCAGCGAACGCCGACCCGCTCGGTCTACAGGCCGCGGTCTTCACCAAGTCGCTATCGCGCGCGTTCACCTTCTCCGAGGGCCTGCGATGCGGCAGTGTCGTCGTCAACGACTCGACCGACTACTTCGAGAGCGCCCAGCCCTTCGGTGGTGCGGGGGGCACGCGTACGGGCTGGGGCCGCGTGGGCGGCCTGCAGCAACTGCGCGACATGACCGACATCCGGTGCACCATCATCAGCCTCGACGAGGAGTAGCGCCGAATCGGCTTGCCCCAACTCGATGACCGATAGCCCTGGCACTTAACCGGACGTCCGACCTAGCGTGAAGCGATACCGCTAGGAGAGGGACACCACCATGGACAGGCTCGCAGGGAGGGTTGCGATCGTCACTGGTGGCGCCAGCGGCATCGGCAAGGCGACGGCGGAGCGACTCGCCGCCGAAGGAGCAACCGTGGTCGTCACGGACATCAATGACGGCGCGGGGGAGGCAGTGGGGAGTGCGCTCACGGGGACTGGTGCGACAGCACTTTTTATGCACCATGACGTGAGCAGGGTCGATGACTGGCAGCGGGTGATCGACGACACGATCGCAACCCATTCTCGACTCGACATCCTCGTCAACAACGCCGGTCTGGGCGACCTTCTCGACATCGACGAGGCCTCGCTCGAGGACTGGGATCGCACCATCGCCATCGACCAGACGAGCATCTTCCTCGGAATGAAGCTCGCGTCGCCACATCTCAAGGCATCAGGTCGCGGGAGCGTCATCAACATCTCGTCCATCTTCGGGATCTCTGGCGGCTTCGGCACATCGCCGGCGTACCACGCGGCCAAGGGCGCCGTCCTCACACTCACGAAGAATGTCGCACTGCTCTGGGCCCAGCAGGGGGTGCGCGTGAACTCCATCCATCCCGGCTTTATTGATACGCCGCTCCTTGCGACCGCGAAGGGAACGCCCTTCGAAGAGGTCCTGGTCGACATGACGCCCATGGGGCGACTCGGCAAGCCCTACGAGATCGCTGCAGCGGTGGCTTACCTTGCGAGTGACGATGCATCGTTCGTCACAGGGTGCGAACTCGCCGTAGACGGTGGCTACTTGGCGCGCTAGAGGCAAGCGCTGAGCGATCCTTCGCTGAAGGCTCTTCACCGCGATGTGTGACCTATAGTGAGCACACCCTCACGCCTGGAGTTCACGTGCGTCATCTCCTCATTGCTTCACTCGCCACCGCCCTCAGCCTGGGGGGATTGGTGGCAGGTGCGTCGCCCTCGACCGCGGCCACCGGCACAATCCAGGTGTCGGTCGACTCCGGATCACTCACGGCGGTAGCCAGCGCCAGCCTGGCGGCCTTCGACGGAGCTGACTCCCTGCAGATCTCTACGCCGTCATCAGGCACGGTGCGTGTGCAGATCTGGGACGAACTCGACGACAAGGCGGGTCCCGCGCTCCTGTGGAGCAGTGACCCCAACTGCACGGCGGCCGGTGCTACCAGCCCCGTGTCCGTGATCACGTGCACGTCGGCCGGGGCATCGGTTAACTTCTCGGCCGTCTCTGTCAAGACATTCACCGTCGTGATGGACGCGACCCCGCTGGTCTTCATCGGCGGCTCCGGTCCTGATGAGGTCTATGGCGGAGCCGGCGCCGATAACCTCACGGGCGGCGCTGGTGACGATGACCTCTTCGGCGGACGAGGCGACGACGTCATCGCCGGCGACGCCGGCAACGACGACATCGAGGGCGAGCAAGGCAACGACCAGATGAAGGCCGGTACCGGCGATGACGACATCGTGTCGGCCGAGGAGGTCCCCGAGAAGGACAACCTCGTGGAGTGCGGCACCGCCTCTAGCCGCGACACTCTCGACATCGACCCACTGCTCGACGTCACGAGGAATTGCCAGGGCGTCGGCAGCGCCGCTGCTCCTAGCAACGTGAAGGCCACCGGCACCATCAACAGCAGCGCCAACGCCATCATCAACGCCACCTGGGG
>CAZLNF010000135.1:0-2786 GCA_964560885.1 uncultured Actinomyces sp.
GCGGCGAGCAGCGGGATACTCCCCCCTTCGCCTACGTCAGCCGACGGCTTGCCGAAGGCCGTCTCCATCGCCCAGCGCGCAGCCTCGTACGCCGGGCCATCTGTCGCGATTGCGCAGCCCCGACCCTGCTCCCCCGGTGTCACCGTGACATCCACACCCCAGGGCGCCGCCTCGCGCAGGTGCGCGCACAGCGCATCCATGGCCGTCTGTGTGTCGGTGCCCGGAGGGAGGCGCAGTGACACCTTTGCGCGGGCGTAGGGGATGACGGCGTTGATCGCACCCTCGACGGCAGGCGCGTCGAGACCGATGACCGACACCGCCGGCCGGGTGACGAGACGATCAGTGAGCGGCCCGGTGCCGAGCAGGGGCTGGTCCGGCCGCATCCCAAGCTCCGCACGGAACTCCGCCTCATCCGCCTGCGCCCCCTGCCAGGGATAACCAGGGACGATGGTCGTGTCGCCATTCTCGTCCCGAAGCGTGTCGAGGATGCGAATGAGCGCGAGCAGCGCATCGGGCGCCGGGCCGCCGTACATCCCTGAGTGCGCCGGGCGCGGGAGGGTGCGCACTTCGACGGTCGCATCCACGAGCCCGCGCAATGCCGTGACGAAGGTCGGCTCACCGAGCGCGCGATTGCCGACATCGGCGATGACGATCACCTCGGCCTGCGCCACCTCGGGGTGCTCGAGCACGTACTCAGGCAGCGGACCACCACACTCCTCCTCACCCTCGATGAGGGTGACCACCTGCACGGGCACGTGACCGAGCACGCGCTGGAGCGCGCGGATCGCCCCGAGGTGCATGGCGATGCCGCTCTTGTCGTCAGCGGCGCCCCGCCCATAGAGGCGGCCGTCACGCAGGGTTGGCTCGAAGGGTGGCGTCTGCCACGCATCAAGATCGCCGGCGGGCTGTACGTCGTAATGCGCATAGAGCAGCACGCGCGTGGAACCCTCACCAACACGGCCGACGACGGCTGGCTCACCGCCATCGATAGCAAGCAGTTCCGTCTGCATGCCCGCATCATCGAAGAGGCGCCGCGTCTCATCGGCCGCCTCGCGCACCGGCTCGCGCGGGAAGCCGGCGAAGGCGCATGACGGGATGCGCACGAGATGCTCGAGGTCAGCCTGCAGCTGCGGCATCAACTCGCGGACGGCCGCACGCAGGGAATCGACGGTGCAGTTGCTCATGCGAGCAGGCTAGCCGCGAGTGAGCCGGCAATGCGGACAACCTGGTAAGGCGGGGCGACCACCACCTCGAGAGCGCTGAACTAAACGGCGGCCAGCAGAGCACCCGCGCCCGCGAGAGCGAGGAAGCCCGCGAGCGTCCAGGCGAGGGGAGCCATCCTGCGCAGCCCAATAGGAGCGGCGCCGGGCTGGCGGGCCTTCGCAGCATCCTTCCGCGCCAGCTCCGCCATGCGCACGAAGCCGATGCCGACGATGACCACGCTAGGAACGAACCACCCCAGCGCCCACCACTCCTGCCCCTCGACATATGCCGCACGCCACAGCAGTGCGCCGACCACCGCCACGATGAGCATCGTGCGCAGCCACGCCATCCGCGTGCGCGCAATCGGGTCGTCGTAGGGCAACTCGCCGTCACCCTCGTCGATGCCCGAGTCGGCGTGAGGGTGCCGGCTCATCTCAACCGACCAGGTACAGGGCCACGCCCACGAGGATGGCGAGGACCACGAAGGCGATACCGAGCCACAGGGCCGCGCTGCTGCGCCGCATGGTGCCGCCTTCGTGCATGACGTCGTCGACCTGCCGCCAGCGCACAATGCCGACGACTCCCACGACAGCACCCAGGCCAATGGTCGCAATCGAGAGCCAGCGGACGAGTTCGGAGCCGGAGGACACGGCGACGAACTGATCCAGGGCCACACCACCCGCCACGAGAGCTAGACCGGTGCGCAGCCAGGCGAGAAACGTGCGCTCATTGGCCAGGATGAAGCGATAGTCGACCGCGGGGCGGCTCATCTACTTCTTCTTCGCACCTTTGGCAGCCCGCTTGGCCGCCTTGCGCTCACGTGCCTGCTGGTCGAGCACCTCGGCTTGCTCGAGCGTGGGAGCGGAGCCGCCGAGTCGCACGGGGATCCACCAGGGTGACCCTTCGTAGGGATAGCGCGCCACCGTCTGGTCGAGCAGGTCTCGCATTCGCGTGCGCAATTCGACCGTGAGTGCATCGGCATCCTGTCCGCGCTTGGGGTGCATTGCCTCGCCCACGGTGATCGCAATGGTCGTGCCACGCGAGAAGTCCTTGTGACCGTAGGAGAGGATGCGTGCGCCTCCGAGGATGCACATGGGGATGAGCGGCACATCGGCCGCCATCGCGATGCGCACCGCACCTGTCTTGATGTCCTTGACGTCCATGGCCCGACTCATCGTGGCCTCGGGGAAGATCCCGACGAGCTCGCCGGCCTTGAGGTAGGTGACCGCGTCGCGGAAGGACTGGCGGCCCTGCTCCCGGTCGACGGGGATGTGTCTCATGCCACGCATGAGGGGTCCGCCAAGCCAGTGCTTGAAGACCGCGTCCTTGGCCATATAGCGGACGAGCCGCTTGCCCCGCCTGTTAGCCGGCTCACCACCGAGGGCGAAGTCGAGGAAGCTCGTGTGGTTCATCGCGAGGAGGGCGCCACCCTCGAGGGGGATGTTCTCCTCGCCGATGACGTCGAATCTGATGCCGAGGCCACCGAAGACGCCCTTGGCGACCCCGACGATGGGTCGGTACGTCGGATCCCGTCGAAACGGTGCGGTAGCCACACACAGGACGGTAGCGGCTGGCAGGCTGTG
>CAZLNF010000135.1:2886-4840 GCA_964560885.1 uncultured Actinomyces sp.
CCCGTCGAAACGGTGCGGTAGCCACACACAGGACGGTAGCGGCTGGCAGGCTGTGACCGTGACCGATCCCAGCGACGCGCCCGGTCAGCATCCGGACTCCGGATCTGACGGGTCGCATTCGACCGGTTCCGGTTCCGCCGAGCCGAGTGCCGCCGAGCGGTCCCAGGCCGTTGCCCTCGAGGACTTCATCCTCGAGCTAGGGCGTGCCCAACTTGCCGCCGGATACCCCGTCGACGACGTCACGACGACTCTCAACGCCGTTGCCCGCGCGTACGACCGCACGGACTTTGGGATCTTCGTCCTGCCCAACGCCGTCATGGTCGACGATCCCGTCGTGGGCCGCGCCCGCGTCATCCCCGAAGGCAATGAGGCTCTGCGCCTGGACCAGGCCGCCGATGTGCACGACATCGCGGTGCAGGCCCGCCGCGGCGAGCTCGATCTCGTGAAGGGCACGCGCGAGCTCGAGGAGATCCCCGATAAGCCGCCGCGTTTCCCGCCGTGGCTGTCCGTTTTCGGCTACGCACTCGCCTCGGCCGGGTTCGCGCTCGTCTTCCGCGTGAGCTGGTGGGGCGTGGCTCTGGCTGCGCTGTGCGGACTCTTCGTCGGCGTCCTTCAGGCCTACACGCGCTCGCGCCCGAATCTCGCTCCGCTCGTGCCTCCCGTGGCCGCCACGGTCTGCGCATTCGCCGTCTTCTCGTTTGCGTCCATGCTCGACCAGGATGTGCAACCTCTGCGCGTCGTCGCCGCGCCGCTCATCACGCTCATCCCCGGCGCCGCGCTGACAAGGGCAACCCAGGAGCTCGCTAGCGGGCACGTGATCTCAGGCGCCTCGAGGCTTGTCGCGTCGATCGTGCAGATCCTCATCCTCACGTTCGGCGTGCTCGTGGGCAGCCTGCTGGCGCGGGTATCCCCCGATAACTTCGCCGATCTCACCGACCAGACGCTGCCGCTGTGGGTCGCGTGGATCGGCGCCGCGGTCTACGCCCTGGGCCAGGCCCTGGCGTTCAACGAGCCCCGCGGCGCACTCGTGCCAGTCGTCGTACTCCTCCTGATCGCCTTCAGCGTGCAGCAAGTCGTGTCCTGGGTGCTGGACGCCGTCATCGCTGCCGGCATCGCGGCAGCCATCGCGCTCTTCCTCGCGATCGTCATCCAGGACCGGGGCAAAAGGCAGATGCCTGCCTTCGTGCTCTTCTCGCCCGTCTTCTGGCTGCTCGTCCCCGGCTCCCTCGGGCTCGTCGCTCTGACCGAGGCGATCACCGGGAGCCCCGATGACAGCCTGCCCAAGGCCGAGGGAGACGTGCCCGTCAGCGTGGGCGCGGCAGCGGAAGGCAGCAACGTGCCCACCTTCAGCAATCTGAACCTCGACAGCGAGACGTCCGTGGCCCTGATCTTCGGCGCCTCGATCATCGCGATCACGATCGGCATGCAGATCGCGTCGATCGCAGGCCGTCTCGTGCGCAAGCTGCCGGACCTGCCCGAGGTGAAGGTCCCGGGCATCGGTCGATAGGGAAAGCATCGGTCGACAGCGAAGGGCCCCCGACCACGAGTGGTCGAGGGCCCTTCGTCAGGTGATGGTGGCCTACAGGTCCGAGGTCTTGTAGGTCTTCTTGCCGATCTTCAGCGTCTCCACGTAGTTGAGCGTGTAGATCGAGGTCTTCTTGCCGATCTTCACCGACAGCTCGACCATCGTGCCGTCGCCTGAAGAGTCGATGACCTTCATGTTCTTGGCGTTCTTGGGCAGCTCAGCAGTGTCCTTGCCCGCATCGCCCCACAGGTCGTAGGACAGCGAGCCCGGGATGAGGCGATCGTTGCCGGCACCACCGTGGATGATGTTGCGCTCGGACTTCGCCTTGCCGGAGTAGCCGTAGAGGACATCCGCCTTCTGGCCGCCCCAGATCGGGAAGTCGGGCACAAGCTGAGCAACCTGGCCCTTCTTGCTCCAGGTGATCTGGTG
>CAZLNF010000136.1:0-4816 GCA_964560885.1 uncultured Actinomyces sp.
GCGTAGGACAGGGGCAGCGGCAGCCATGACTCCGCGAGGAGCAATCGCGTCCAGCGCCAGGCGCCAGCGACATCGGCGCGAGTGTCAGAGCTATCACGCAGTCGCCGACGGATACCGCGACGGCGCAAGGCGACGTAGACGATCCAGGCAATCGCCAGGAGCAGGACGACGACGGGCGCGACGAGGGGCCACGGGATCGACGCACTCTCCTCAGCCTCGGCGCTTCCTCCCGCAGCATCGCCGCCCGACTCGCCACCCGAGGCACTGCCCGACGGAGAGGGAGTCGGCTCCGGTTGGGGCTGCTGGGGCACCTCCTCGGGCGTGAGCGGTCGCACGACTGCGGGGCGACCCGCGGCCACGTCCTGCGGGCTGGGCTGGAAGGCGACCCAGCCGAGGCCGTCGAGTCGGGCCTCAGGCCAGATGCTCACCTCGGAGGCAAGCACGGTGCGCACGCCCTCCTCAGACTCTTCGGCGACGGGCGGGAATCCGATAGCCAGGCGCGTCGGCACACCCCACGACCGCCCGATGAGCGCCCAGATCGCGGCGTACTGCTCCTGGAATCCCACGCCTTCGGCCAGCACCTGATTGAGCCCCGCGTAGGAGCGATCCGGCGGTCCCGCGGCGAGCGCCTGGGGTGGTGCGGCGGCGTAGCGGGGGTCGCGCAACCTCTCGCTGAGCAGGGTGAGGCGCTGCCATGTGCCGTCGGCCTCCTCGGCCACGAGCTCGGCGAGTGCGGCCATCGTGCCCGTGAGCGGACCGGGGATCGCTATTGACGGATCGAGTTCGGTGCTGAGCCCGGGTCCTGCCGCGCGCACGGCCTCGCGATCGGCGACCGCGAGGGAGTAGCGGACATCGAAGGTGTAGTCGATGGGCGAGGACACCGAAGCGACGATCCCCGTCGCGGGATCGGCTCGCGTGGCGACGGGCGACAGGACCTGGTCGACGCGCTGCGGCACGGGCACCCACTGGCCCGGTAGCCCGACGCCCACGGTCACACGCGTGCTGGCGGAGTACGTCTCCTCGGCAGCGCCCGCTTCCTCGGGTGGGATGTCGTCGCCGGGCACGCCGTAGGTCGGCAGGGAGATCCAGGCGATGCCGTTGTACGTCGCGAAGCTCGCCCAGACCGGCCGATTGAGCGGTGAGTCGGGGCTGGTCGACGCGGTGAAGAGCACCCGGCCCGCCTCGGCCGGGTCGAGCTGCCAGCGCGCTGCGATGAGGAAGGGATCAGGCACACCACCGTCGGTGCGCGACTCAGGCGTGGTCGATCCGAAGAGGTCGAGGGTGCGGGGCACCTGGTGCGGCAGGGAGACAGACACCGCGTAGGTCGCGAGCGCGGCCACGGTGATGGTGAGCACCGTGAGCACCTCAGCCCAGCGAGCGGGTCGCACCGCACCATCACCGTTCCAGGGGCCAAGCAGGATGAGGAGTAGGGCGAGTGCCAGGCCGGTGAAGGCGGTGAGCACGCCGGCCTCGATCGAACCCGTCATGCCCGCGGCCAGGGCACCCGAGAGCAGACCCAGCGCGGGCAGTGCCGCGGATGCCGGGCGCGGTCCGAGCACGAGCACCTGACCGAGCCACGTGCCGATGAGGATCGATCCGCTCAGCATCAGGCTCACGAGCACGGACTGGGGCGCGGAACCACCAGGCCCGACGAGGACTCCGATCATGACGCCGACGAGCGCAACGCCGAGACCTGCCCAGCGCCCGAGTGCAATCGATGCTGCCATGACGACGATGACAAGCGGGGCGTAGACGAAGCCGGTGAGGCTGCCCTCGACGATGAGCGGCATCGCGAGTGCCACGAGCAGTGCGGGTAGGGCTGCGACGACGCCGAGGCCCCAACGCTGGCCCGCCGGCCGCGCGGGCACAACCTCTTCACGTGGGCGAGCGTGCACGCGGGCAGTGCTCATGGCCGCATCACCGAGATCGCCGGGATGCGATCCCACCAGCCCAGGACGCCCTGGCCGCGCACGACGATGGTGGTTGCCCGGTTGGCCCGCAGCAGACGCGCATCGACTCCGGACGCCCCGCGCTCGACGAGCGCGAGCAGGTCGAGCACGGCGGTCGAGCGACCCCCACCGTGGGAAGCCCGCTCCCCCGAGGTCGTCACCACCTCGACATCGAGTCCCGACGATGATGCGACAGCGGCAAGGGAGGCGATGAAGTCGACGGCCTCCTCGAACTCGTCAGCGGAGGTATAGGCCCGCTCCTCGGCGACGAGCACGAGCGTGATGCGCGGCCGCGTGACATCGACGTATTGCCGCATCATGAGCTTGCCGGTCTTGGCCGACGAGCGCCAGTGCACGTGACGGAGTTCGTCGCCGATGACGTACTCGCGCAGCGTGGCAAAGGTCGTCGTGCCCATCTCGGCCGATCCACCGAAGTCGGCCAGCGCCGAGGGCAGCGCGGCGAGCGAGACTGGGCGCACGCGCGGCACGACGAGCAGTGCCACGCCCTCGACCTCACCCACGCGGCGATGCATGAGGCCCCAGGGGTCGACGCGCTCCAGCATCCAGGGCCCGAGACTCACCGGGCCACGGCGATGCGTGGGCACGGGGATATCCGCGTGCACACCGGTGGCGTCCCACACCACGGGGTGCGAGGTGTCAGCGGAGCGCAGCCTCAGGCCGCGTCGATGCGCGCGCGTCGCCTCGACATCGATACGCACGACGGTGTCCGAGAGGCGTTCGACTCGAGGCGGCGCCAAGGCAAGGGCGAAGGCCGGCCCCCCGCCCGAGACGAGGAAGAAGGAGACGACAAGGAGGAGCAATGCCCCGACGGCAAGCCCGACGCCCTCGGGATAGCCCAGGGCGAGGCCCAGTCCTGCCGACGCGACGACGACAGCGAGGACACCCCAGCCACGGGCCGTGAGCCGAGCGCTCACCCGACCGGCACTCCCGCGACGACCTGCTCGATGGCCTGAGCCCGCACGCTCGCGTCCGCCTCGACATCGGCGAGCACGAGGCGGTGAGCCAGGACCGGCACGGCAAGGCGCTGCACATCGACCGGTGAGACGTAGGTGCGCCCTGTCATGGCCGCGGCGACCTGGGCCGCGCGCAGCAGGCCGACGCTGCCGCGGGGGCTCGCGCCCAGGCGGACTCCCGGGGTGGTGCGGGTAGCCGAGACCAGGCGCACGACGTACTCCATGACGGAGTGATCCACATGCACGCTGCGCGCGAGCGCCACCATGCGGCGCACGTCCTCCGCACTGCCGACCGGCGTCAACTCATCGATACTCAGCCCGCGGTGGCTGTTGGCCAGCACCTGCACCTCCGACTCAAGGTCGGGATAGCCGATGGAGACGGACATGAGGAACCGGTCGAGCTGTGCCTCGGGAAGCGGGAAGGTGCCGTCCATCTCGATGGGATTCTGCGTCGCGAGCACGAGGAAGGGCCGCGGCACCTGATGCGTGACTCCATCGACGGTGACGGTGCGCTCCTCCATCACCTCGAGCAGAGCCGACTGCGTGCGCGGCGAGGCGCGGTTGATCTCGTCGGCGAGCACGACGTGGGCAAAGACCGGGCCGGGATGGAATTCGAAGGTGGCGGAGCCCTGGTGGAAGATCGACACGCCCGTGACATCACTGGGCAGCAGGTCGGGCGTGAACTGGATGCGGTGCCACGACATGCCCAGGGTCGCCGCGATGCTGCGCGCCAGCGATGTCTTGCCCACGCCCGGCACGTCCTCGAGGAGGAGGTGACCCTCGGCCAGGAGGCAGGTCACCGCGAGGGAGATGACCTCCCGCTTGCCCTGGATGAAGCCCGCAACGTTGTCGATGATGGCCTCGGCGTTGGCGGCGAATCGGGCCGCATCCTCAGCCGATAGGGGAGCCTCAGCACTCATCCCAACACCCTAGGGGAGCACACCGCCCCAGACGGGGGACTCAGGACCTTCGGTCTAATGACCGGGCACACAGGCCCCCTCATGGCGCCGGGTAGCGCATGCTTGAGCCTGGAGCAGAAGGAGGTCGGCCGTGGGCGCAGGCGTGGTGGTGGGGTACGACGGGTCCGAACATGCAGGCATCGCGGTCGATTGGGCTGCCGCCGAGGCGGTGTCCCGGGGGGTGGCACTCACCATCTCGGTCGCCACGACCGTGCCCATTGAGGGCATGCGCTTCGGAGGCTCCCTGCTCTCACCTGACGCGATCGACGAACTTCTCGAGCGGCTGCAGGCTGCCGCACAGACACGTGCCGAAGAAACACGCCAGGCACATCCCGGGCTCGAGGTCATCGTCAAAGTCGCCTTGGGCAGTCCCGCCTCGGTCCTCATCGAGGCCAGTGCCAACGCCGACCTGATCGTCGTGGGCAGTCGCGGCATGGGCGGCTTCCGCGGATTGCTCGTCGGATCCGTCGGCGTGCAGGTGGCGAGCAACTCCACGTGCCCGGCAGTCGTCGTGCGCAAGGAGCCCGCACCGACGGCCTCGACCGTGGTGGTGGGCGTCGATGGCTCAGAGTTGTCACTCGCCGCCTTGGACTTCGCCTTCGCGATGGCCGATCGGCGCGGCTGGCGTGTGCTCGCCGTGCACGCGTGGGAGATCCCGGCGTACGACGTCCTCGCCGCCCCCAGCGGCCCGCCGCCCGTTGATCTTGAGGAATTCGCCGCGGGTGAGGAGCGAGCCTTCGCTGAGTCTCTCGCCGGACTGCGCGAGCGCTACCCGAGTGTCGACGTGGAGCAGCGCGTCATCAAGGGGCAGTCCGTGCGCGCGATCCTCGACGCCAGTGACGATGCTGCCCTCATCGTCCTGGGCACGCGTGGCCGCGGTGAGTTCCTCGGTGCGGTACTCGGATCGGTGAGCCAGGGTGTGCTCCATCGCGCC
>CAZLNF010000137.1:0-4740 GCA_964560885.1 uncultured Actinomyces sp.
AGAAGATCGTCGTCACCTGCCCGCACTGCCTCAACACCCTCGGCCGCGAGTACCCCAAGGTCGGCGGCAACTACGAGGTGGTGCACCACTCGCAGCTCCTCGCCACTCTTGTGCAGGAAGGCCGGCTGACGCCGATCACGCCTCCGGAAGCGGGCGTCAAGGAGAAGGTGACCTACCACGATCCGTGCTACCTCGGCCGTCACAACAACGTCTACGTCCCCCCGCGCGATCTCATCCAGCGTGTGCCCGGCGTCGAGCTGATCGAGATGGAGCGCAGCGGGCCGACCTCCTTCTGCTGCGGCGCCGGCGGCGCGCGCATGTGGATGGAGGAGAAGCTCGGCTCCAAGGTCAACGTCAACCGCGCCGACGAGGCCATCGCCACCGGGGCTTCCAAGGTCGCGGTCGCGTGCCCCTTCTGCAGTGTCATGCTCAACGACGCGGTCACCGCGCGTCAGCAGGAGGGCCAGGCCGAGGGCTTCGGGGTCGTCGACCTCGCGACCCTCATGCTCGACAGCGTCAAGACCAAGGCGTAGCTAGCGCATCCGAGACTTCACACCACGAGGAGTAGGCATGAATACGGGACCGGGCGACGAGTCGCAGGACGAGCGCCGTCACGAAGAAGACATCAAGCATCACCCGCACGGCCGCGAGGCCGAAGAAGAAGGCGACTGACCGCCCGGTGCCTAATCGCCGAGCGGCGTCACGTGGAAGTTCGCGAAGGACCGGCTCGGCGTAGGACCGCGCTGGCCCTGGTATCGCGAGCCGTAGACGCTCGAACCGTAGGGATGCTCTGCCGGTGATGACAGGCGGAAGAGGCACAGCTGGCCGATCTTCATCCCCGGCCACAGCTTGATCGGCAGCGTCGCGACATTGGAGAGCTCAAGCGTGACGTGACCCGAGAAGCCAGGGTCGATGAATCCCGCCGTCGAGTGTGTGAGCAGGCCGAGCCGACCCAGCGAAGACTTGCCTTCGAGACGCCCCGCGATGTCGTCGGGGAGGGTCACGACCTCGTACGTCGAAGCGAGCACGAATTCGCCCGGATGCAGGATGAAGGCCTCATCGGAGGCGACCTCGACGAGCTCCGTGAGGTCGGGCTGCTCCTCAGCAGGATCGATATGCGGGTAGCGGTGGTTCTCGAAGACGCGGAAGTAGCGGTCGAGGCGCACGTCGACGCTCGAAGGCTGGATCATCCCCGGGTCGTAGGGGTCCAGCCCCACTCGCCCGGCATCGAGTTCAGCGCGCAGGTCGCGGTCGGAGAGCAGCACGACAGGGAGGCTATCGGGCCCCCCGCTCAATCGTCGTCGAACCTGTCCTCGGCGTCATCCGTGAGCCGCTCGAAGGCCTCCATCTGGGCGCCGATGTAGGCGATTCGCCCGGCGAGGGACACGGATTCGAGGACATGCCCGGTCCCCTGGACCGCCATCTCGTCGGCCAAGGCGCGCAGGCGGGAGTCCAGGGCTTCCGCGGCGGCGGGGACGTCACTGGATTCCGAGCGCACCGGCATGCCCGGCGACCCGAGCGCGAGTCGCCCTAGTCCGGCCAACTCATCCAGCAGGTCCGCGAGCGTGTCCTTGCGCAGAGCAGGTCGCAGGTCTGCCCGGTCGTAGTCGCGGTTGATCGCGCCTGCGAGACCGCGGACATGTACGCCGATGCTGGCGAGCCGGCGCAGACGGAGCGCGTCATCGTCGATCACACCTCGGGCTGAGCGCCCACGCGGATTGAAGGCCACCATCTCGACCAGGTCGGTCAGGGCGTCGCGCGCAGCCTCGGCATCACCACGCAGCGCGCGACTATCCGGGATGAAGTGATGCAGCTCGTCGGGATCGAGGGCTGTCTTTGTCTCGCGCAATTCCCTGGCCATGCTGCCGAGCAGGGCGAGGATGTGGTCGCGGTAGTCCTGGAGCCGGGCCTCGAAGCGCTCCGGATGCGGCTTGGGCGGCGGCAGATAGATCGACACGATCCCGATGGCACCGCCGATGACGACGTCGAAGACACGCCAACCCGCCTGGCCCCACGTGGCCTGCCCCAGGGCGAAGACGAAGAGCACAGCCGTCGGGATCTGGAAGCGGGCACCGAGGGACACGGGCAGCCGACTCGCGACGAAAAGCGACACGAGCATGGCGATCAAGACCGACCACCAGGTGACATCGACGAGGGTCACCCACAGGGTCGCGGCGGCGACTCCCACGGCGGTCGTGAGGATGCGCTGGATGGAGAGTCCGAAGGTGCTCCACGGCGATGACGAGATAACGAGCAGAGTGGTCAGTGGAGCGAAGATGCCGAAGGAGCTCGGGGAGACCCAATAGCCCACGGCCCACGCGACGGTGACGGCGACTCCGATGCGCAGGATCTGCCACGGCGACCTGAAGGACGCCGGCCGCTGCTGCATCACATCGGACAGGCGCAGGTCCGGGAGGATGTCGCGGCCGTCGTCCGCTGGTCGCTCCCCGCTCGTCACGAAGCACACCCTAGGACGCACTCGCGGTCGCTAAGGTCACGGAGTGCGACTGCGCATCAACGATCCAGGGCGGGTGGGCCTCCACCGCGCGATCCGCGCCGCGATCGGCACCACCGTGTCTCTGCTCATCGCACTCACGCTCCTGCCCGGGACCCCCGCCGGTGTGCTGGCGGCATTCGGGTCCATGGCTCTCCTCGGCACGGCGGATTTCGGCGGCTCTGCACGCCGTCGCACGATCTCGATCACCGCCACCGGCGCTGCGGGGGTGCTCCTCATCGTCGTGGGCGGCCTGGCCTCCCTCAGCGTGTGGTCGGTGGTCATCGTCACCTTCATCGTGACGGGATCACTGGCCTTCCTCGTCGCACTCCGCGGCACGTTTGCCAGCGCCTGCCCCGCGCTCACCACGGTGTACGTCGCGAGCGCCATGGTGACGACGACCGTTGATTCGATCGGGTCACTCGTTGCCGGTTGGGCCATCGCCGTCGCCGTCGCGCTACCCGTGACGCTGTTCGTGTTGCCCCGGCGCAATCTCGCCCCGGTGCGCGCCGCGTGCATCAGCGTGCTGCACACCCTCGCCGAGACCGTGCGGCAGCGAGGCGAGGGCCAGCCCCTGGATCAGAAGCCCATCGCGGCCGCGCGCGCGACCCTGCGCGACTCCTACCTCGGCAACCCCTTCCGCGCCGCGGGGCTGAGCCCGTCGGACCGTGCCCTCATCGTGCTCGTCGGTCAGCTCGAGGGGCTGCTCACGGCACTTTCCCGGGGCTACTCATACAGCGACCCCCTGAGCCGTCTGCCTGTGACCGACGCGCTCATCACCGCGAGCGCAGCGTCCTTCGAGGCCCAGGCCCGCGCGCTGGGCAGCCCCGACGCACCACCACCCACGGCCAGCACCGTCACCGACCTGTGGCTCGAGCACTGGGATTCCGCGGTGACCGCCATGGGCGAGCCGTCGTACGGCGATCCCGCGCAGCGCGTCGGCGTCATCGATTCGGCGTTCACTGACCGCGCCATGGCGATCTCCGCAGTCCGCATCTGCATCCTGGTGCGCCGAGTCCTGCACCTACCCGCGGAGACGTTCGACGAGAGCGAGCACACGATCCCCGAACCACCCGTCGCGCGTCCGTGGCGCGAGCTGGCGAATCAACTCACCATGCGATCGCCGTGGTTGCGGATGGCCCTGAGGACGGGCGTGGCGCTCGCCGTCGCGACCCTCGTGGTCGAGGTGATCGGCATCGCCCACGGCTTCTGGGTGGTGCTCGGTGTCGTGGCCACACTGCGCATGGACGGCGTCGCCACGCTCAAGACCTCGCTCCTGGCCGTGCTGGGCACCTTCGGCGGCGCTCTCATCGGCTTCGGGATCCTGGCCTCCGAGGGCAACCACCGGGGACTCATGTGGATCGGCCTCGTGCTTGTGGCGTTCCTCGCGGTCTACACCCAGGCGACCACCGCCTACGTCATCGGCCAGGCGGCCTTCTCCCTCTTCGTGATCGTGGCGTTCTCCCTGGTCAACTGGCCGCCGAAGTTGAGCACCGTGGATGAGCGCTTCGTCGATGTCCTCATCGGTGCAGGCATCAGCGCCGTCGTCGCGCTGCTCATGTGGCCGAGGGGTGTCGCTGCGGGGCTCACCGGCAATGTCAGCGATGCCATCTCGCGTGCCACCCGTCTGCTCTCGGATGCCGTCGCGGACCTCGTCAACGGACCCGGCCGCGTGACCCCGCAGGAGCTCACGGAGGTCTCCAGCGCCTTTGTGAGATCCAAGGAGGTCGTCGAAGTGTCACTGTCGTCGAAGTCACCCGACGCCACCGCCAAGGCGCACGCCTGGGAGGCGGTCATCGACAACCTGCGCACCCTCACGATGGCGGGGCACCTCTTGGCCAACTGGTCCACCGACCGTCCTGCCATCGCGAGCGTCGTGCCGGCCCTGGGGCAGCGACTCGAGAACGACTGCGACAGCGTCGTGGCCGAGTGGACCCGCACCGCCTGCGAGGTGGTGGGGCAGACACCCGGCCCCAATGCACCGGAGCCGGACTTCATCCACGAGGTGTCTGCCATTGCGCCCAGCGTGGACCTGGGAGAGCGGGCCGTCGCCGACCGCATGGTCGGCGCTATCTGGGCACACGGCTGGCTGCGCATGTGCCACCACGCAGCGACGTCAGCGGAAATCCCCGTCCTCTCCCGCTGAAAGGCGCTCCTGGCATACTCATGCCTTGCGGAGGGTGACCTCCCACGCGGGTGTAGTTCAATGGCAGAACATCAGCTTCCCAAGCTGACAGCGCGGGTTC
>CAZLNF010000138.1:0-4724 GCA_964560885.1 uncultured Actinomyces sp.
GACGCCCATGCATCTGCCGGGATCGCGCCCCAACCTGCGACCTCGGCTCCGGCGGAGCCTGGGATCAGCGTGAGGAGGTTGGCCTCGCCGATGAAGTCGGCGACGAAGCTCGTGCGGGGGCGCAGATAGACGTCGCGGGGTGCACCCACCTGGACGATCCGACCCTCATTGAAGACGGCGACCTCATCGCCCATGGACATGGCCTCGTCCTGGTCGTGGGTGACCAGGATGAAGGTGATGTGGGTTTCCTGCTGGAGGCGCTTGAGCTCCAGCTGCATGCCGCGGCGGAGTTTGAGATCGAGGGCCGAGAGAGGCTCGTCGAGCAGCAAGACCTCAGGCTCCTTGGCCAGGGCCCGGGCAAGGGCGACCCGCTGCTGCTGTCCGCCGGAGAGTTGGTGCGGGCGACGCCCGCCGAGATCCTGCAAGCGCACCAGCGCCAGGGACTGATCGACCTTGCGCGCGATCTCGTCCTTGGGGAGCTTGTCCATCTGCAGGCCGAAGGCGACGTTCTGCGCCACGGTCATGTGGGGGAAGAGCGCATAGGACTGGAAGACGGTGTTCACCCGTCGCTTCCACACCGGCACGTCGTCGATGCGAGTGCCCTTGAGGTCGATCTGTCCGCTGTCGGGGGCCTCCAGGCCCGCGATGCACCGCAGCAGGGTCGTCTTGCCGCACCCCGATGGGCCGAGCAGGACCATGAACGAGCCGTCGGCCACCTCGAGGCTGACGTCATCGAGAGCTCGGACCTCGCCACCCTCGGGGGTGGGGAAGACCTTGGATACGCCGCGGATGCTGAGCGCCAGCCCCTCGGTGGCAGCCACCTGAGTCTCCCCTTCCGGGCGCCGGGAGGCGCCTCGACACCGGGCCGAGACTAGTGCGGCAGGAGGGGCCGCCGTAGCGGAATGAGCACCGTCGAGCCGCCCTCAACGGGGAGCAGGACGACTCAGCCGACGATGACGCGCACGCGCTCGACGCCCGGATCGACGCTTCCGCGCACCCAGCCGTAGGGGGATCGCGCCGTGCCCTGGAGGAACTCCAGGACCTCCCTCGTGATCTCCTCGCCGGGCAGCACGTTTGCCACGCCCGGCGGGTAGGAAGCGAGAGAGTCGGCGGAGATGCGGCCGACAGCCTCGGCGGCGGGCACGATCTCGGTCGGGCTGAGATAGGCGTCGCGCAGATCCATGCGGCGCGGAGCGTTGGGCGGCAGGTGGATCGGCGGGTGCGCCCCCAGGTCCTGCTGCGGCAGGTCGTGAAGAGCAGCTGCGACGTACTCCACGTCAAGTCGGCTGCCCGCTCCGACGAGGCCGACGATGCACGTGCCGGTGGCCATTTCCACGTGGATGCGGTTGCGCTCCTCGAGGAGGCGGCGTGCGACGAATCCAGGCACGCCACCCGAACGCGTGTCGACGACGAAGCGCAGTGGATCGAGTGCGATCACGTCAGGCGCAGCATGAATCGAAGGGTCGGGGTCGGCGTAGCGGCCCTGCGCGTTGAGCACCTCGCGCAACTGCTCGACATCAGCGATGCTCGCGCCAATGCCGGGGATGCCATTGAGGTAGAGATCGCGGCGCGCGAGATCGAGTGAGGCGTAGAGGATCCCCGACGGGCTTGTCGTCCCGAAGGTCGTCATCGCGCGCACGATGAGGGGTTCGAGCTGGTCGGCGAACGCACCGTGCCCCAGATGGAGCATCGCCGACTGTGTGAGGCTGCCGCCCAGCTTGTGGGTGCTCGAGATGACGAGGTCTGCACCGGACTGCAGGGCTGACCTAGGCAGCTCCGGATGGAAGCCGAAGTGGCTGCCCCATGCCTCGTCGACGACGAGTGGCACCCCGTGGCGATGCGCGACCTCCGCGATCGCCTCGATATCCGCGCACGCGCCGAAGTAGGAGGGGGTGACGATGTACGCCGCTGCCGCGCCGGGGTGCGCGGTGAGCTCCGCATCGACGGCTGCGGCAGTGACGCCATGCGAGATGCCGAGAATCGGATCGACGCTGGGCTGCACGAATTCCAGGCGCAGGCCCGCGAGAATCGCCCCGTCGATGACCGACGTGTGCACGGAGCGCTGGACCACGGCGTGCGGGCTCAGCGCGCGCAGCGCGAGGCAGGTGACGTGGTTGCCCTGGGAAGCTCCGTCGGTGAGGAACCAGGTGCGGCGCGCCCCCCAGGCTTCGGCGGCGAGCTCGAGGGCCTCCTGCAGCGGACTCGTGGTCTCGCCGGGGGCCGGCAGGTCGACGCCCTCGGTGAACATCGGGATGTCGACGGCGAGGAGCTCGGGGCCCGCCAGGCTCGCGAGAGCGGAGTGGTGCTTGGGCTGGTCCTGGTGGCCGGGGACCCCCAGCCGGACCCATCCCTCATCGGCATTGCGCCGCAGGGCATCCGCATAGGGGGCACGTGCCTGTCGATCCGCCTCGCTCACGCTGCTATCCAACCGCCTCGGGGGGCGCCAGCGCGGGAGGGTCACGTCTCGGCGTCGAATGTGCCCAAAACGGCCCGATCCGGGGGGTGCCCGGTGAGAATGGCGGAGTTCCTCAAACGAAGGGGTGGTTATGCGTTCGATGAAGACCCTGGCGACTGCCGGGGCGCTGCTCATGAGCGGCGTGGTCCTCGTGGCCTGCGGTGGCGGCAGTAGCACGTCCACGAGCAGCTCGGCGGCCCCGGCGGAGACCTCCGCTGCGCCCGCGGAGTCCAGTGCCGCACCTGCCGAGTCCAGCGCCGCGCCCGCGGCCGACGGCCTCCTGGCGCAGATCCTCGAGACCGGGGTGCTGCGTGTCTCGACCGATCCGGCGTACCCGCCCCAGTCCTCCTACGACGAGGCGACCGGCGAGTGGCAGGGCTTCGACATCGACGTCGCCACCGAGATCGCCACGCGTATGGGTGTCGTGACGCAGTGGGAGACGCCCTCATGGGATGTCATCACCGCTGGCAATTGGAACAACCGCTGGGATGTCTCGGTCGGTTCCATGTCCATCACCGACGAGCGTGCCCAGGTGCTCGACTTCACCGAGCCCTACTACTTCACGCCGGCCGGAGTCGCCGTCAACGCCGATAGCGACATCCAGTCGATCGACCAGCTGGCGGGCAAGCGCGTGGGCGTCTGCGGGGCCTGCACCTACGAGTACTACCTCAATCGCACGCTGAGCATCCCGGGCTTCAACTTCGAGTTCCTGGTGCCCGAGGACGTCGAGATCGTCACCTACGACACCGACACCACGGCGCTGCAGGACCTCAAGCTCGGTCGCGTGGATGCCATGGTGTCTGCGGTGCCGCTCCTCGAGGAGGCCATCAAGAAGGGCAAGGAGATTCGCCTCGTGGGCGATCCGGTGTTCCTCGAGCCGCTCGCAGTGGCAGCCGACAAGAACTCCTCTCTCCCGGTGGAGAGCCTGGTGGCCGAGCTCAATCGGATCATCGCCGAGATGCACGCCGACGGGACGCTCAGCGAGCTCTCGATGAAGTGGTACGGCGTGGACATCACCAAGGGCCCCGGCGCCTGATCGTCGATGTCTGAATCGTCGACCCGCGAGGCCGTGCCGCGTCAGCGGCACGGCCTCGCGGAGTCAGTAGAGGCGGCGAGCCTCGCCGTTCCCTTCAGGGTCAAGGTCGCCCTGGTTTGGGCGGTCATCTTTGCCCTTCTCGCCTTCGCGTTCTTCCGCAGCGGCTTCGATATCCCATGGATGATCGACAAGGCACCCGCGATCATCCGCGGTGTCTGGGTGACGATCCTCTTCTCGGTCATCGCGATCACGGCAGCGACCGTCCTTGCCCTCCTGGGTGCGCTGGGCAGGATCTCGAAGAACCCCATCGCCTACGGCATCAGCGGCTTCTACACGTCCTTCTTCCGTGGCACGCCGCTCATCGTCCAGCTCTTCCTCTGGTACCTCGCGCTCCCGCAGCTCGCGATCGGCCTGCTGCCGGAGCCCTATGCGTCGTGGTTCATCTGGCCCGCCCAGGTGGCCGGTGTCGTCGGCATCGCCTTCAACTACGGCGCCTACATGACCGAGATCTTCCGCTCCGGCATCGAAGCCGTGCCGCATGGCCAGACCGAGGCTGCGGACGCGCTCGGCATGTCGTACGGCCAGCGCATGCGGCGCGTGGTGCTCCCGCAGGCGATGCGCATCGTCATCCCGCCCACGGGCAATGAGTTCATCGCGATGATCAAAGACACTGCGCTCATCGGCCTGCTCGGCACGACTCTGCTCTGGGCGGATCCCTTCCGCGTGGCTCAGCTCACCGGCAAGGCTGACTTCCGCAACCTCGAGGCGCTCATCATCGCCGCACTCGTCTACTGGGGTCTCACCGCGATCTTCTCCTTCTTCCAGCGCAAGCTCGAGGCACGCATGAGCAAGGGCTACGTCCGGACTGCGGTGAAGGCCGGATGAGCGCCCCTGTCGTCCGCGTGAGCGGACTCCATAAGTCCTTCGGCGACCTCGAGGTCCTCAAGGGCATCGACATGGACATCGATGCCGGTGAGGTCGTCGTCGTCTTCGGTCGATCGGGATCGGGCAAGAGCACCTTCCTGCGGTGCATCAACTTCCTCGAGGATCCCGACCAAGGCTCGGTCGAAGTGGCCGGCATCAGCGTCTCCGCGGGGCTGCCCACGCGTCATCGTCGCAAGGAGATCCGACGCCTGCGCACGCACTGCGGGATGGTCTTCCAGCAGTTCAACCTCTTTCCGCAGATGACCGTGCTCGACAACGTCATGGAGGGTCCGCTCCGCGTCAAGGGAG